>JAMCSM010000001.1 GCA_023380915.1 Actinomycetota bacterium
CTTAAAAGCCAATTAATATATTTAATTATCAAAGAACATTTAAAGAAGTTTTAAAATTTAAAATTTTTCTAAACTTCTAAGGGATTGCTATTTATTTTTTTGACTTGACATCTTACCGCACATCTTAAATATTTGTTTTTATATAATTATATCGAACCAATGTTCGCTTTCGCAGGATGTTACTGAGTAAAAGTTATAGTCATAAAAAAATATTTTACTGGTCTTAAAATACGTTATGGCATGTTGTTATTTTTGTTACAAAGTTGTTTCAAATTTTTATTGACATTATTTATAAAAATTGATATTTTGATAAAGAATTTTATGGGGAATAATTTTTCCGGCATCTTATATGAAATTAAAAATTTTTAATAAAAACTTCAAAAATATCTCTATTGTAATTCTATTAAATCAATCATCTTGAAAGGTAAAATGAACGAGGATTTTATAAAGTCATTCCAATCTACAGTAGGGCAGAATATAAATTTATGTTATCAATGCAGAAAGTGTGCTGCAGGATGTCCTATAGTTTATGAGATGGATTATACACCTACACAGATAATTCAGGCAATTCGTCTTGGTATGAAGGATTTGGTATTAAAAAGCAAAACTATTTGGTTATGTACTTCATGTGAGACCTGTACTACGAGATGTCCGCAAGACATAGAAATTACTGATGTCATGGATATAGCAAGAAAAATGGCAGTAAGAGAAAAAGTAGTTCCAGGAATAAAAGATATTCCGGACTTTTACAAATCATTCGCACAAATCATTAGAATATTTGGCCGCGTGTATGAGTTTGGAGTAATAGTATTATTTAAATTAAGGAATAGAAAATTTACAAGAGATTTGGGTTTGGGTTTAAAGTTATTGAAATATGGGAAAATGAGTTTATTACCCAACCTTGGCAAGGCTTTTCAAACTAAAAAAATGTTTTTAAAAGTTAAAAAAATAGAGGAAGAGAATAGATGATATATTCATATTATCCCGGATGCACTTTTCATCATTCAGGTAAAGAATATGATATGTCTTTCAAGACTGTATGTTCCATGCTTGATATTGATTTAAAGGAGGTTAAAAACTGGATTTGTTGTGGTGCATCATCAGCACATCTGGATTCAAAACTTCTTTTTGTATCGTTATCAATAAAGAACCTGGCAGAGGTTGAGAAAGAAGATTTAAGTGAAATAGTTGTCCCCTGCATAGGTTGTTATTCAAGTTTTAAAAGATCAATTTATGAAATAGAAAGAGATTCCAAGTTAAAGAATAATGTTGATAAAGTTATCGATTATCAATTCCGGAATAAAGTAAAGGTTCTTAACCCACTTGAAATATTTAATAACGGTATAAAAGAAAAAATGAGAAATATAGTGAAAAAAGATTTATCAAAGTTAAAGATAGTATGTTACTACGGATGCGTTCTTACAAGACCACCGGAAGTTATGCAATACGATGCATGTGAATACCCTGTTAGTATGGATATGATATTAAAAGATATAGGAATTAAAACCCTGGATTGGTCATACAAAACAGAATGTTGTGGTGTGTCTTTAAACTTCACAAATCCGGAAATTGTTTTAAGGTTAGCTAATAACATTTTTGAGGATGCACGTGGTGTGGGGGCAGATGCAATTGCTGTTGCATGTCCTTTATGTCATATAAATCTTGATTCAAGACAAGGGGAAGTAAATAAAGTTTATAATAAGAATTATGATTTACCAATACTTTATTTTACTCAAGTTCTGGGATTGGGATTTGGTTGTGATGCAAAACAATTAGGCTTAGACACACACTTTGTTAATACAGATAAGCTGCTAAAAAAAATAGGGAATAGAGAGTCTTAGGATGGCAAATATAATTAAAAATCAAAAATCAGACATTTCTAACTCCAAAGTTGGTTCTGCGTTAGTTGTTGGTGGAGGAATAGGGGGGATGCAGGCAGCATTAGACCTGGCAGGATCAGGTATAAAAGTGTATCTTGTTGAAAATAAACCCTGTATTGGTGGGGTCATGTCTCAACTTGATAAGACATTTCCAACAAATGATTGTTCAATGTGTATCATGGCTCCAAAATTAGTTGAAATTGGCAGACATAAAGATATTGAGATTATTACATTAGCTGATATTGAAAATATTGATGGTGATGCAGGCAATTTTAAAGTTAAACTTAAAAAAAGAGCACGTTATATTATTGAAGAAAAATGTACCGGATGTGGTGAATGTGCTCAAGCATGTCCTGTTGAATTACCAAATGAATTTGATGCAAGTCTTGATAGCCGTAAAGCTATCTACCGGCTATATCCCCAAGCCGTACCAAATAAGTTTGCCATTGACAAAAAAGGCCTCTCACCCTGCAGAAATGCATGTCCTGCCGGTTGTGATAACCAGGCATATATAGCTTTAATCTCCCAAGGAAAATTCAGGGAAGCTTTGGAAGTAATCAGGGAAAGGATTCCAATCCCTGCAATTTGCGGCCGTATTTGCAATGCTCCCTGTGAAGATAATTGCAACAGAAGAGAAATTGATGAAGCATTGGCTATTAGGGCACTTAAAAGATTTGCTGCAGATTATGAGATGAATAATTTGGATAAAGAAGAAAAGGACATAGAAAAAGAAGTAGAAAAATTTAAGGCTGAAATCGAGGAACTCAACCAAAAACAAAATAAAAAGGTGGCAATAATAGGCTCCGGACCAGCCGGACTCACAGTAGGCTATGATCTTGCCAAATTAGGTTACCAGCCGGTCATTTTTGAAGCAGCATCAGTTGCTGGTGGAATGATGAGATTGGGTATCCCTAAATTCCGGCTGCCTCCCGAGATTATTGATCTTGAGGTTGAAAACATCAAAAAAGCAGGCGTTGAAATTCTTACAAATACACATATTGGTCCGGATTTAACTTTAAAAGATCTTTTCAAACAAGGATTTGAGGCAATCTTTATTGCAATTGGAACACATAAAAGTTTAACGTTGAATATTGAAGGAGAAAATCTGGATGGAGTTATTCAGGGTGTTGGCTTCCTCCGGGGTGTTAGTTCAGGTAAAGAGGTTGATTTTAAGGATAAGGTAGTAGCAGTTATTGGCGGAGGTAATGTAGCATTAGATTCAGTAAGAACAGCCCTTAGGCTGGGAGCAAAAGAAGCTTTTATCATTTACCGCCGTTCGGAAAAAGAAATCCCGATGAGTAAAGAGGAACTTTTAATTGCAAAAGAAGAGGGAGTAAAAATCCACAGTCTTCTTGCACCTACCAGGATTTTAGGAGATGTAGAAGGTAGAGTTATTGGGGTTGAGTGTATGCCAATGAAATTAGGTTTGCCTGATGAATCAGGCCGCCCAAGACCAATTCCTGATGAAACTAAAGAAAAAGTAATTATTAAAGCAGATATAGCAATACCTGCAATTGGTCAATTTCCTGATTTAGCCTCTTTAGGTATAGATATTACCGAGATTTCAACTGTACCAGAAAGAACACCTCCAAGATGGCATGTCCTTCCATTAGAGGGAGCAAATTTAGAAGGGGTTTCAGGTTTTACAGATTTTTTACAGGCAGTAAGTCTTGGTAAAAAGGTAAGTGTTGGAAATAAAGTTATAATTATTGGCGGAGGCAATGTAGCTTTAGATGTAGCCAGAACTGCCTTAAGATTAGGTGGTAAAGAAGTATGTGTTGTCTGTTTAGAAAAGAAAGAAGAAATGCCTGCTCATAAGATTGAAATAAAAGAAGCTGAAGAAGAAGGTATAATGATCATTTCTTCTTTAGGACCAAAAAGAATAATAGGGAAAAATGGCCATGTTGAGAGTCTTGAAACAATAGAATGCGCTTCAGTATTTGACAGTGATGGCAGATTTAGCCCCGTATTTAAAGAAGGGACTGAAAAAACCATAGAGGCAGATACTATTATAGTAGCAATTGGTCAGGTTGTAGATTTTTCCCTGTTAAAAGCTGCAGATGGAGTTCTGCAAACAGAAAGAGGTTTACTTAAGGTTGATAAAGCTACTTTCGCTACTAATATTCCTGGTATCTTTGCTGGTGGCGATGTAGTGGGCGGACCTGGTTTTGCTGTAGATGCTATAGCTCATGGTCATGAAGCCGCTATCTCTATCGACCGGTATTTAAAAGGTCTGGATTTAAAAGAAGGCAGAGAAAAAAAGGAGAAAGAATTAGCTTCTGTGCCTAAAAGAAAGATAGAGAATAAATCCAGAGTGGAAGTACCCAAGGTTCCTGCAGAAAAAAGAATTTTAGGGTTTGATGAAATAGAATTAGGTTATAGTGAGGAGTTAGCCATAGCCGAAGCTAAACGCTGTCTTAATTGCGGCGGTTGCTCAGAATGTCTTGAATGTGTTGATGTTTGCAAACTTGAGGCTATAAATCATGAAATGACTGAAGAATTTATTAATTTGGATGTTGGTGCAATCATATTATCACCAGGTTATGAACTTTTTGATGCAAATACAAAGTTAGAACTGGGTTATGGGCGTTACCCAAATGTTGTAACCGGTATTGAGTTTGAAAGAATATTATCAGCATCAGGACCATTTTCCGGGAAAGTTTTAAGACCATCTGATAAATTGTCTCCAAAGAAAATTGCATTTATACAGTGTGTTGGATCAAGAGAAGTTGGCAGGGAATATTGCTCATCTGTTTGTTGTATGTATGCTACAAAAGAAGCAATTATTGCAAAAGAGCATGAGCATGATATTGAATGTACAATATTTTTTGTAGATATGCGCGCTTTTGGCAAGGGATTTGATGCCTATTATGAAAGAGCAAAACAAATCGGAGTAAGGTATATAAGATGTAGACCTTCGTCAATAAAAGAAGTGCCAGGTACTAAAAATTTAAAAATACAATACCAGGCTGATGATGGAGGGATAATAATTGAAGAATTTGATCTGGTTGTTCTGTCAACTGGTTTTCAACCGCCAAATGGTGTTAAGGATATATCTGAAAAATTTGGAATTAAATTAAATGAATATAACTTCTGTGAAACTTCTATTTTTGAGCCAGTGAAATCTACTCGTGAGGGTATCTATCCCTGCGGGCCTTTTATAGAACCTAAAGATATACCCGAGACTGTTATGGAAGCATCAGGAGCTGCATCTAAAGTTCTATCACTTTTAAAAGATGTAAGAGGCAGCTTAATCACACCAATGGAATATCCTCCTGAAATAGATGTTACCGGGCAGGAACCAAGAATTGGTGTGTTTGTATGCCATTGTGGCACAAATATTGGAGGTATAGTTGATGTTCCTGATGTTGTTGAGTATGCAAAAACACTGCCAAACGTAGTATATGCAGAAAATAATTTGTATACTTGCTCAAATGATACACAAGAGAAAATTAAAGAGAAGATAAAAGAATATAATTTAAATCGTGTAGTGGTTGCTTCCTGTTCACCCAGAACCCACGAACCTTTATTTAGAAATACAATCAGAGAAGCAGGTCTAAATCCATATCTTTTTGAAATGGCAAATATTCGTGACCAGTGCTCGTGGGTACATATGCAGGAACATGAAAAAGCAACAAGAAAATCAAAAGACCTTGTGCGTATGGCAGTGGCAAAATCAAGATTAATTGAACCTCTTAAGAAAGGTTCGGTTGGAGTAGAAAAAACTGCGCTTGTAATCGGTGGTGGGCTGTCAGGAATGACATCTGCACTTGAAATAGCAAAGCAGGGATTTGAAGTATACCTGGTTGAGAAAGAAATGGAACTCGGTGGAAATTTAAGAAAAATTCATTATTTATTTGATGGAGAAAATCCACAGGAGAATTTAAAATCTTTAATTGCTTCTGTGAGGGAAGATAATAATATTCACTTATTCAACAGCGCAAAGATTGAAAGCATTGAAGGTTCAGTAGGTAATTTTAAGACGAAGATATCAATTAATGGGGATGTAAAAGAATTTAAACATGGAGTTGTAATTATCGCAACAGGTGCAAAAGAGTATAAACCAAAGGAATATTTATATGGAGAAAATGAAAGAGTAATAACTCAAATAGAACTGGAAGAAAAAATTAGCAGTTCTAAATTCTTAATTCCCAAAACTGTTGTTATGATCCAATGTGTAGGTTCAAGAGATAATGAAAGACCATATTGTTCAAGAATATGTTGTAGTGAAGCTGTTAAAAATGCTCTAAAAATAAAAGAAATTAGTCCTGATACAAGAGTGTATATTCTTTATAGAGATATGAGAACTTATGGATTTAAAGAAAGTTATTATACAAAAGCAAGAGCCAAAGATGTAATTTTTATAAGATATGAAGATTATGAAAAGCCCCAAGTTTCGGTTAAAGGTGAGCAGTTAGAAATTAAAGTAGTAGACCAAATAATGAAAATGCCGGTTGCAATTGATTGTGATTTATTGGTTTTATCGGCAGGAATAGCTGCGGATGTTGAAAATAACAATACAATTGCTCAATTGCTTAAAGTGCCATTAAATCAGGATAAATTCTTTTTAGAAGCACATATGAAACTTCGCCCAATCGATTTTGCAACAGAGGGAGTATTTTTATGCGGATTAGCACATTCACCAAAAGCAATTGATGAAAGTATTATTCAGGCTGAAGGTGCTGCCGGGAGAGCAGGTTCTTTAATTTCTAAAGATAATATAGAATTAGAGGCAAATATATCTTTTGTAGTAGATGAAAATTGTGATGGTTGTGCTTATTGTGTAGAACCCTGCCCATATAATGCAATTACTTTGGTTGAATATATGAAAGATGGTTCAATCAAGAAGACTGTGGAAGTAAATGAATCTTTATGTAAGGGCTGTGGAACTTGTATGGCAACTTGCCCAAAGAAGGGGATATTTGTCAAAGGGTTTAAACTTGAACAAATATCAGCACAGGTTGATGCAGCTCTTCAACCTATTCAGATTTGAAAATTGAAGATAAAGGTGAAAGATGACTATAGAACAAAAAACAGATACTGAATTTGAACCATTGATTATCGGGTTCTGTTGTAACTGGTGTTCATATGCTGGTGCAGATTTAGCTGGCATATCAAGAATGCAATATCCCGCAAATGTTAGAATTATCAGGGTTATGTGTTCCGGGATGGTTCACCCAAATTTAGTTATTGATGCATTAACTAAGGGTGCTGATGGTGTCATAGTATGTGGATGCCATATAGGAGATTGTCATTATTTAGAAGGAAATTTGACAGCAGAAAAAAGGGCAGATGCAATCAAACTTATGCTACAGGACTTTGGAATAGAAGAAGAAAGATTCAGACTGGAATGGGTCTCTGCGTCAGAAGCATCAAGATTTGCTCAAGTTATGACTGATTTTACAGAAACAATAAAAAAATTAGGGCCAAGTCCTTTCAAATCATAGAAAGATAAAAATATGCAGTTGTCAAGAATATTTGATGGAAAAAAATTTATGTGGGATGGCAGTACTTACAATGATGAAAAAAGTGCTTTTGAAATTTCTCAAAAGTATGAAAGCGATGGATTTGAAACAAAAGTGATAAATGAAGAAGATAAATGTTTTGTTTTTAGTCGTAGAATTGTGAAAGAAGTTATTATTGAAGGTCAACCAATTTAGAATGGGGGAAAAATATGACAGTAAAAGTTGCAGAGGAATGGTTAAATATTTGTGGTGGTTGTGAGGTAACTATTTTAGACATCGGAGAACCATTGCTTGATTTGTTGCCTAAATTAGAATTTGTTCACATTCCTGTTCTTATGGATCACAAATATTTTGGGCAAACCGGAGAGAAAACAGAACTGGAAATCCCGGAGGCAGATGTTGGGATTGTCTCTGGAGGGGTAAGAAATGAAAAGGAAAAACATGTTGCACAGGAAATGAGAAAAAAATGTAAAACTCTTATAGCACTTGGTTCATGTGCCTGTTTTGGTGGTATCCCTGCTTTAGCAAACCAATATTCTTTGGGGGAACTTTATGATAAGGTGTATAGACAATCAAAAACTACAGATCCAGGTGATACTCCGGCAGAAGATATCCCACCACTAGAAGATAGAGTTTATGCCCTTGATGAAGTAATAAAAGTTGATGTATATATACCTGGTTGTCCAACATCACCAGAACTTGTTGCTGAAGCTATAACATCGCTTCTTGAGGGTAAACCATTTGTAATTCCGGAAAGAAGTGTTTGCGATGACTGTCCGACAAAACGAGAGAAAAAAGCGATTACATCAATAAAAAGACCTCTTGAGTCAATAATACCACCCGGGCAAAAACTGGAAGATTCAAGATGCTTTATGGAACTGGGTTATTTGTGCCTTGGGCCTGTTACAAAATCTGGTTGTGGCGGCTCTGAAAAAACTCCAAGATGTATTAAAGGAGTTATGCCATGCAGAGGTTGTTTTGGTCCAATAAGGGCAGGAGCAAATCCAATGGTAGAAATGATGGGAGCACTTTCAAGTATTGGTTTAGATCCAAAGTTAATATTTGACAGGCCCTCAACATTCCAGAGATATATAGGAGCTCAGGGTCGGTTAAGACCTTTACCAAAAAGACCTTAAAAATACAAAGAAACTATTCTTAATTAAGAGTTATTTATTGTCAGTGGTTGATAAGTACCATAAGTTAATTTATGAGGAGGGAAAAAAGATGGGCAAGAAGATCGTTATTCAACCAGTTACAAGAATTGAAGGACATGCAAAGGTTACAATTCAATTAGATGATGCTGGAAATGTTAGTGATACAAGGGTTAATGTTGTAGAACTGAGAGGATTTGAAAAATTCTGTATTGGCAGGCCCGTTGAAGAACTTCCAAGAATTGTTACAAGCATTTGTGGAGTATGCCCCTGGTCACATCATTTGGCAAGCGCAAAAGCTTGTGATGCTGTTTTTGGCGTAGAAATACCGGATGCTGCAAAGAAGCTCAGACAGCTTGCTAATTCTATTGCTTTTACAGAGGAGCATATTCTGCATTTTTATTTTTTAGCAGGGGCTGATTTTATTATGGGACCTGATGCAGATTATTCAGTCAGAAATGTAATTGGTATTGCAGGAAAAGTTCCTGATGTGGCAAAAACAGTTATAAGGTGCAGACATTTAGGGGCTAAAATGCTTGAGATACTTTCCGGAAAGTCAATACACCCTGTAGCTGCTGTTCCGGGGGGTTTCAGTAAAGTCCTGACTTCTGGGGAAAGAGACAGGATGATCCCAATGGCAAAGGAAGTATTGGAACTTGCAAAATTCTCAATTGATTTTGCCAGGAAAAATATCTTTCCACAATATATTGATGTAATAAAAACACTTGGAGTCATAAAAACCGGATTCTTAGGTACAGTGAAAAAGGATGATGGAACACTGGATCTTTATGATGGAGTTTTAAGAATGATGCAGCCGGATGGCAGTTATGAAGACTTTACATATGAACAGTATACAGACTATATCGGAGAACATATTGAACCATGGACATATTTGAAATTTCCATATATGAAAAAAGTCGGAATGCTTTCCATGGATTTAAACAATCCTGTTGGTGTGTATAGAACCAATACACTGGCAAGAATTAATGTTTGTGATAAGATAAGGACACCACTGGCGCAGAAGGAATTAGAGGAGTTTCGCAGTGAATTTGGCAGGCCGGTGCAGTTAACACTTCTTTATAATTGGGCAAGATTAATTGAATTACTTTATAATGCAGAGTATGCGATACAGTTATTAGAAGATCCTGAAATAACTTCCAAAGACATAAGAGTTCCAGTCAAACCACGTGCGGCTCGTGGAATTGGTTGTATTGAAGCACCTCGTGGGACATTAATTCACGATTATGAAACAGATGAAAATGGGATTGTTACCAATGTAAATCTAATCGTTGGCACAACGCATAACAATGCACCAATTAATATGTCTGTTAAAAAAACTGCAACAGATTTAATCAAAAATGGCAATTACGATCAGGGTATTCTTAATAAAGTTGAGATGGCTATTCGTGCATATGACCCCTGTTTATCCTGTGCAACTCATAATCTTGATGGAAGAATTGCGGTTAAACTTGATATCGTGGATGCTTCCGGAGGAATAATCCAAACATTGCAAAATTTAAGCTGAGTATGAAAGATTTTATTCCTGAATATTACAAAAAACCTGTGCTTGTTTTGGGATGTGGAAATGAGTTGTTCGGAGATGATGGCTTTGGCCCGCAAACTGTAGAATATTTAAAAAATAATTATTCAATCCCTGAAAATGTTGAAGTAATAAATGCAGGTACCAGCATCAGAAACTTGTTATTCGACATTATTCTTTTTGAGAAAAAGCCGGAAAAGATAATTATTGTGGATGCTATTGATGCGGGAAGAATACCTGGCGATATTTTTGAGATTTCAATTGATAATATCCCCGAAAATAAGTGTGATGATTTTTCAATGCATCAATTACCTACTTCAAATTTATTAAAAGAGTTAAAAGAATTATGCATGGTAGAAATTAAAATTTTTGCATGCCAGGTAAAAAATCTTCCCAAGAGTGTTTCTGCAGGTCTTTCAAAAAAAATACGTGATTCAATTCCTGAAATGTGTAAGTTGATAATAGGTGAAATAAGCAGCTCTTGTTAGAGTCTTAAAATATTAATGTTTTATAAGATGAATTAATAAATTGAATTAAATTAAATGGAAGAAATAGATAAGCAGACAAAAGAATTAAATAAAAATGAAGTTAATAATGAAGTTAAAATAGTAGCTTTTTTATGTAATTGGTGCTCTTATGCAGGTGCTGATGCAGCGGGAACTTCCCGGTTAAGGCAACCTGAAAATTTAAGAATTATAAGAGTTCCCTGCAGCGGCAGAATTAATCCGTTATTTATTTTGAAAGCATTCAATGCAGGAGCAGATGGTGTGCTTGTTTCCGGCTGTCATCCAGGTGACTGTCATTACAGTGAAGGAAATTATTATGCCAGAAGAAGACTGGAGGTTTTGAAAGAGTTTCTCCCAATGATTGGAATTGATAAAAGGAGATTTGCTTATCAGTGGGTATCAGCATCAGAAGCACAAAAATGGCAACATGTTGTTACTGATTTTGTAAACAGAATAAAGGTGTTAAAAAACAGTGATAATTGAGAATAAATTAAGAGAGAAAGCTAAAAAATTATTAAGTGAACTTGATTTGATTATTGGTTATGCGCCAGGTTCTGATCAGCTTAAAGTAAGTCCTGTTTTTATTGAAGCGGCAGATGATACAGAAAAGATGATTTTTAACAAATTCTGCATTAATAACCTTGCCACATATTCATATTTTCTGTCTAATCAGATTAAAGGAAAATTTGGCATTATATTAAAACCATGTGACATTAAAAGCATAATCCAGCTTATTTCAGAGGGACTGCTTGTCAGAGACAGGATAAATATAATTGCAGTCGGCTGCTCCGGAATTATAGATTATAAAAAAATCGCAAAGGAAATTCCGGGGGCTAAAATAACTTATGCCGGCATAGAAAATGGAAATTTAATTATAAATACATCAGATAAAACATTTGAGTTAAAGCCTGAAAACTTTTATGCAGATAAATGCTATACATGTAAAATTTATGATAAGCCGATAATTTACGATGAATTTATAGAAAATGACAAAAAGCCTGATATTTTGCTGCGAGAGGAATATGAAGATATAGATAATTTTGAAAAATTAAATTCAAATGAGATTAATAATTACTGGGACATACAATTTTCAAGATGTATAAGATGCTATGCATGCAGAAATATCTGTCCTCTTGAAATATGCAAGGACAAATGCATTTCTCAACTGGATGAGCCTCACTGGCAGTCACAAAAAATAAATTCAACTGAAGGAAAATTCTTCCAACTGATCAGAGTTATGCATCTTGCAGGAAGATGTACCGAATGCGGTGAATGTGAAAGAGTATGTCCAATGAACATACCGGTTTTAAAACTGATGAAAAAAGTTAATAAAGAAATTAACAGATTATTTAATTTCAAACCTGGCATCAGTATTGATGATAAGCCTCCATTGTTAACTTTTAAGAATATAGAAAAAAATATTGATGAAGAAAAATTAATCTGAAAATTAAAAAAATAAAATCATAAAAAATTTAACTGATGAAGCTGAAAAGTTTTTTAAAAAAACAAAATTTAATACCATTTTGTGAAAAATTAAGTGAAAAATTTGAAATATATCTGCCTGTTAAGGACATCAGTAACAATATCTCGGATTTCATGGAATGGAAAGAATATGTAAGGCTTACTGAAGGTAAAAGTGAGAAAAACTCAAGTGAGAGCCAGGTGGAAATAAATCTGACTGAGAGAACAAAAAAAAGCATTAAATCCTTATTTTTCCCGCCTGTAGAGAAACTTTTTGATTTTGCCATTAAAAAGAATTTACAACATCCGGAAACAACAGATCTGGAACTGGCGGATTCAGTAAAAAATATTGCATCTCAAAGTACAGGTGAAAGGAAAAAAATAATTCTGGGGATAAAACCCTGTGACATGTCTGCAGTTAAAAGACTTGACAGGATATTTTTAAATGGCGATAAAACAGATGCACATTACATGTCAAGAAGAAAGGACACTATTTTTATTTCCATCGGATGCAATACTTCAAGCCAGGGTTGTTTTTGTACCTCAGTTGGCGGCAATCCCTTTGATTTCAGTGATTCTGATATAGGAATGATAGAAGTGAGTGATGGTTATGCCATCGTTAAGGTTGACGACAAATCGGCATGGATTCTTGAGGAATACAGTCAGTTTTTTAATGAAGACTTAACCAATAACTATGATGATAAAATAAAGCAGATTATTGTCAGTGCAGAAGAAAATCTTAAAAATTTCCTGAAAAAAGAAAATATTGAAGTTAATGATATCCCTGCGGTTATGGATGAATATTTTAAGTCTGAAATATGGGAAAAAATTACAGCAAAATGCATCAGTTGTGCAGCATGTACTTATGTTTGTCCTACATGTACATGTTTTAGCATTTCTGATGAATCAAAGGAATTGTCAGGGGAAAGGTACAGATGCTGGGATTTTTGCATGAATTACTATTATAATCTTGAAGCAAGCGGTCATAATCCGAGAGCGGAAATTTATCAGAGATACAGAAATAAAATCAACTGTAAATTTAACTACAATTATAAAAGGAGCAGCAGTTTTTACTGTGTGGGATGCGGCAGATGTGTTGACGTATGTCCTGCAGGCATGGATATAAGGGAAATAATAAGCATTATTTTAAAAAATAATAAAAATATATTAAAAAAATAAATTGGCATAAAATTCAAGTATCTGACGGTATGGATAATAACAATTTACAAATACAACAAAAATTAAATTCAATTTCTTTTGGCAATTATTATCTTCCAAAAATTGCAACTGTAAAAAAAATTATCAGAGAAACTCCAAATATAATTTCCTTACAGATAGTAATGGATGATGAAAAGGAAATGAAAAATTTTACTTTTCAGCCAGGGCAGGTTTGCCAGCTTTCTGTTTTTGGTTTTGGTGAATCAACATTTGTAATTAATTCCCATCCGTCAAACAAAGAATATCTGCAGATTTCAATCATGAAAGCCGGCGTTAACACTACAGCAATCCATAATCTAAGCGAAGGGGAGAAAGTAGGTTTTAGAGCGCCGCTTGGCAACTGGTTTCCCTTGAAAAGCTGGGAAGGCAAGAATTTGCTTTTTATTGGTGGAGGTATTGGACTTGCCCCTCTTAGACCTTTGATTTTAGAGATATTAAGCAATAAAGATAAATATAAAAAATTAACCCTGCTTTATGCAGCCAGAACTCCCGATGATTTTTGCTTTAAGTATGATTTAGAAAAATGGGAAGAATCAAAAGACATTGATTTGATTTTAACGATTGATAATGAATGCAGCGGCTGGGATAAAAACGTTGGTCTTTGTCCTGACGTTCTTGAGAAATTAGCACCTTCGCCTGAGAATACAGTTGCAATATTATGCGGACCTCCCATAATGATTAAATATACTCTCGGTGTCCTTGAAAAATTAAAATTTCAGGAAGATTCAGTATATACTACTCTTGAGAGAAGAATGAAATGCGGAGTTGGAAAATGCGGAAGATGTAATATCGGAGAAAAATTTGTATGCGTTGATGGTCCCATTTTTTCTTTAAGGGAGTTAAATATTTTAAATGAACCATTCATTTAAAATTAACATGCTGGAGTTTTGAAAATGAAATTATCAACTAGAAGCAGATATAGTACAAGATTAATGGTTGAACTGGCTATAAATTATAATAAAGGTCCCATTTTATTAAAAGATATCAGCAAATCACAGGAAATATCTTTTAAATATCTTTCACAGCTTATAATGCCTTTAAAAATCGCAGGTTTGATAAAATCAAACCGTGGAGCTCATGGAGGCTATTTCCTGGCAAGACCTCCAAAAGATATAAAATTAAGCGAAATAATTTTAGCTGTGGAAGGTACTTTGAATCCTGTGGAATGCATTGATAATCCTGATATCTGTCCCAGGGCAAGTAACTGTGTAACCAGGGATATCTGGACAGAAATAGGGGAAAAATGTCATGAACTGCTGGATTCATACAATTTGCAAAAAATGGTAAATCTTCATCTAAAAAAACAAAACAGCCGCATTAAACCTTTTGATTACCTGATAACAATATAAACTCATGGTTTTTTCAAGTAGCATTATTTCATAGTCTATCTGACATTAAAAGGCAGTTTTAACTGTATATTTATAATTTCAAATTTTTTATCAAATATTTTTTAAACTTTTACTTGTATTTTTTTATATGCTATGTAAAAATATTATAAAATATACAATTATATGTAAATAATTTACAATACCGTTATTATATTTTAAGTTTGAAATTAAACAGCCAGGATGCAAAGTATATTCAATATGGAATTAAATATAAATATATTAGGAAAATTATTTAAATAATTAAAAAGGATTTTATAAGCCTGGAGGGAATTTTGAATAAAGAAAAAACAAGAAATATGTTTGAACCTTATATTGGACAACCGGATAAAAACAGATTAATAAGAGCAATGAGGCGGCAGGAAGTTGACAGAGTTCCCAATGTTGAAATTGTAATTGAAGATAAAATTGTAGAAAAACTGCTTGGAAGATATGGAGGAAATACCCTTGCTTACGGGGGTGATCCTGCAAAGGGCATGGAAGGCGGTGCTGATATCAGGCCTATGTATCCTAAAGACTGGATTGAAATATGCAATATTATTGGACAGGATACAATAGTTCTCGAAGCATTATGGACTCCTTTTAAAATGATAAACAACGAAGGGAAAATAGTTCCGATATCTGGAAAACCAGTAAAAACCAGAGCAGATTTTGATAAGCTTGTCATGCCAACTGAGGATGATATAGAAGAAAGAATGAGATATGTTAGAGAATACAAAGAAGCAGTTAAAGTAACGAATATTGGGGTTGGAATAGTTTATGCAACTTTTGTAATGACTATAAATGAATTCCTCATGGATTTAAGTGATTTTATGATTGATGTTTATGAAGATTATGAATTCATCGACTACATGTTTGAAGTAAGTACGAAGTATTGGATAAAATTTTCAAAAGAGCTCGTAAAAAATAAGATTGACTGGGCTTACACTGCAGATGATTTCGGATTCAAGTCAGGCTTGTTTTTACCTCCTGATATATTAAAGAAATTATGGTGGCCAAGATATAAAAGTATAATGGATCCTTTAAAGGAAGCAAATATTCCGATTATGTTTCACAGTGACGGAAAAGTTGATGATATCATGCCATGGATTATTGAATATGGTGTGGATGCTTTTAATCCAATGGATCCTTATTGTGTTGATTACAGGGAGTACAAGAAGAAGTATGGGAGTCAAATAGCGCTTTGGGGAAATATCGATATAGAATTCCCGCTGGCAAAAGGCACCCCCGAAGATATAAGAAAAGATGTAAAAGAGCATATGGATGTTTTGAAACCTGGATATGGCTATATTTGCAGCTCATCACATTCCGTAGTAAATTACATTCCATTTGAAAACTTTGCCGCATTCATAAATGCTGTTCATGAATACGGAAAATATTAAGTTTTTACATATAAATATCAAAATTTTAAGAAAGCATTTCAAATTTCGTGATAGGGAAAAAGTAAGGCTGATAGAATCGGTGGCTGGGTGTTTCGAAAACACGCAAGCTTTGCCCCAGCGAGTCAAAGCTTGCTCTGATTGTAGGCTTCGCTCTCCTCTCTAAGAGAGGAACCTTGCCCGCTCAGCCTTCATAAGGTTTTCTTAAGCACCCAGCCACCGATCTAAAATTTGTTTTTGATCACGAAAAAAGGAAATGCTAGCAAATTTTAAAGAATATAAAAATAAATATTAATAAAAGAAAAAGATTTTTTAAAGGAGCTAAAAAAATGTCAGAGAAGGAAAAAATTCCAAATATTGTTATTAATCCGCCAGGTCCAAAATCAGAAGAATGGCATAACCGGGCTTCGGCTCACATGAAGGGATATTCAAGCCAGGTTAAACAATTTCCTGTAGTTTTTGAAAGCGGCAGGGGAAATATATTATATGATGTTGATGGTAATTCCTACATAGATTTTTCAGCAGGGATATATTGTACCAGTACGGGGCACTGTCATCCCAAGATTGTTGAAAAAACCAGAGAATATGTTGGAAAACTAATGAATTGCCATGATTTTACAACACCAATAAAAGCCATGTTCATGGAAAAGCTTGCAGAGCATCTGCCTGGAGATTTAAGCGGAATTCAGCTTTTTAATGGCGGTTCTGAAGCAGTCGAAGCTGCAATAAGAGCAGTTAGAACAGTAAAGGACGGAAAATATGAAGTATTTTCATTCTGGGGAGACTGGCATGGCAAAACAACACAATCAATGAGCCTGTCATCACTTGGAAATTATTATTTTGGTCCAAGATTTACCGGAAGCCATCTATCTGCAACACCGAACTGCTACAGATGTCCGCTTAAGCAGCAATATCCTGAATGCAAACTTATATGCATGGATGTTCTTGAAGGAACCATAGACAAGGAAGGAACCGGAATGCAGGCAGCAGTCTGCATGGAACCTATCCAGGGTTACAGCGGTTCTGTCGTATATAAAGATGAAATAATGCCAAGGGTAAAACAAATTTGTGAAAAAAGAGGTATGTTTTTAGTAGATGATGAGGTTCTCGCTGGTTTTGGAAGAACTGGCAAAATGTTTTGCTGTGAATATTATGATGTTGTTCCGGATATAATTGTTTTTGGTAAAGGCGTAGCCGGAGGTTTTCCAATCAGCGGTTTTGCTATTAAAAAGGAATATGACTGGGCGCTTGAAAAAATGTCTGCATCTACAACCTATGGAGGTAATCCTATGGCTTGTGCTGCAGGTTATGCAACTCTTCAGGTTTTTGAAGAGGAAAATATTCTGGAAAATGTAAATAAAGTTGGCAAATTCATAATGGATAAGCTAAGTAAAATGAAACAGTCTCATAAAATTATTGGAGATGTAAGGGGCAAAGGCTTGCTTCTTGCAATAGATCTTGTAAAAGACATCAGCACAAAAGAGCCATTTACTGAAGCTGGAAAGTTTGTGTATGAAAATGCATTTTCAAAAGGGGTTGCATGGATTCCGGCTGGAAATATCCTAAGGCTTGCACCTGCATTAATAATGACCGAAGAACTGGCAGATAAAGCACTGGACATAATAGATGAATCAATAACTGAAGCGGAAAAGAAATTCGGTTATTTTTAATTAACCTTAAATGGAATTGTTTTTAACTGGGTGCCATTTAAAAATATACGGACTTCATAGTTTCCGAAAGGGAAACCCTGAGAGATTTTAATCTTGAATATTTTATTTCCGGTAAATTTGCTTTCAGGTGTGAAACTTTTGCTGTCTATTTCAAGGCCCTTGTCAAGATAAGTCCATTTTACAGTAATATTATCGGTATTCTGCATGTTTTTTACTTTTATTACCAGATAGATTTCTTTAGTGTTTTCCTTAAAGTTTTGGGTTTCTTCTGTCGGATTTCCGTTATCATCAACCTTTGCAGCAAGTATCATATTTTCTATCGCAATCGGTTCCTGCCTGAAGCATCCCACAACAGATATAAAAACAAATATAACGGCAATTAAGACTAAAATTTGTATTATTTTTAACTTCATTCAACCTTAAAAAAATATTGATTTTTTAAAATACGCCAAAAAAATAAAAGTAAAAACTAACAAATTAATTTTTATGCTTTGCTTTATGATATTATACTTAAAATTTCAATTATTAACATGAGATAACCATAAAATTTAAATAAATTTTTTTAAATTGTATTTTTATGATAAGGTTTTGCTTTTATAATAAAATCTAAAATATTTTTTATTTTAATTTTTTTAAAGAAACTTTTTACCGGTTAAATTAATAACATGGAAAACAATGAAAAAAGAGAAAAATTAAAGGAATTTTATTACTCAATAAGAAACTGTCAGAAATGTGAACTATCAAGAACAAGAACAAATTTTGTTTTTGGCAGCGGCAATGCAAATTCCAGAATCATGTTTGTAGGTGAAGCCCCGGGCAAGAACGAAGATCTTCAAGGCAAGCCTTTTGTCGGTCAGGCTGGGAAGCTGCTTGATGAGTTGCTAAACTTAATAGGTTTTAGCAGAAATGAAGTATTTATTGCCAATGTCCTTAAGTGCAGACCACCGCAAAACAGAGATCCAAAACTGGAGGAAATAAATTTATGCAAAAATTATTTATTTGAACAGATTAAAATTATCCAGCCGCTTATCATATGCACTTTGGGAAAATATTCAACACAATTGCTTTTAAATACTGAGGAAGGAATTACCGGGCTTAGAGGCAGAGTATTTAAGATTGATGATGAATATGTTTTACCGATAAATCATCCTGCGGCTGCGCTTTACACGCCTTCAAGATTTGAAATTTTAAAAATTGATTTCATAAGAGTTGCAAAAGTAATTAAAATGCTTGAAACCGGCAAGGCTGATTCTTCAATAATTATTGAAGATAATTATGGTTTTCAAAAGCCTGAAAACCCGGCATTCTCAGAAATAGATATGAATATTACAGTTCAAAATACCGGAGCCAATAAAGAGGAAATAAAAAGTATTGATAGCAAGGAAAATGTTTCAAATGAAAATAAAAGTTCTCCAGCAGAGCAGATGGGGCTTTTTTAAATGAAATTGAAATTTATAACCTCATCACCCCGGGAAACCAAAAAAATGGGCGAAAGTTTTTCTAAAATTTTGTCCGGTGGAGATGTTATCTTTTTATCCGGAGAACTTGGCGGAGGTAAAACTACTTTTATTTCAGGGATTGCGGAAGGTCTTAAAGTAAAAGGAAATGTGTCAAGTCCAAGTTTTACATTAATTAGTATTTATGATTTTATTAAAGACAAAATTAAATTAAAAATGATCCATTGCGATCTTTACAGGATCAGCAATTTTAATGAAATTTTTGATATTGGAATTGAGGAATATATTCATGATTTAAAGTCAACAGTCTTTATCGAATGGGGCAGCTTTCTTAAAAAAAAAATACCGGCAAAATACCTTGAAATAATATTTGAATATTTAATTAATGATGCGATTGAGGAAGGAAATTATAGTGCTTTAAATCAGAAGAGAAAGATTACCTTTTCGGCAAAAAGCCCTTACTGGAAGCAAAAATTAAAATTATTTAAAAGTGAAAATTTGCATGAAACACAAGTTAATACCATTATCAAATAAAAAATTCATCTTGTTATTAACAAGTTATAAAAATATAGTTTAAAGTCATATTAAGGCAAAATTTATTATTTATGAAAACCATCTTAGCTGTTGACAGTACTACAGAAATTTTAAAAATCAGTATAAGCGATAATGATAAAATATTGTCAGAACAAAAAGACAATAAGAATCGTAAGCATGTGGTTAATATTATTAATAATATTGATACTGTTTTTAAAAATGCAGGCAAATCCATTAAAGATGTTGATTTGTTTGCCATTAATTTAGGTCCTGGTGATTTTACCGGCGGGAGAATAGGAATTAGTGTTGTAAAGATATTTTCCATGCTTTCCGGAAAGCCGGTATATGGATTTAATTCTCTTGATGTTTTTTCAACCGGATGTTTTCTAAAAAATATAAAGAGCATTGCAAAAAAGAAAATTGGCTATGATAAAGTATATATTATACCCCTGATGGATGTTAGAAATAATGAAATTTATTTTAGTATATATGAAGTTAAAAATAAAAAAGGCTATAATGATTTAATCTTTAATTTAGATTTTGAAGATCAGAAATATTATTTATATAAAAAAACCGGAAACTTTTTATTAAATTCAGATGATTTCAATAAAAAATTTCCTCAAGTTATTGAACAATTGGATTACAAATTAAAATCACAAATATTCTTAACAGCAAATGCCATCAGGTCATATAAATCTTTACTTACGGAATTAAAAGACAATATTTTGGCAGAACATGGCTTAATAAGGATTGAAATTGATGAAAAAAATATTTATCCGGATTCAAGATATTTAAATTATTTATCAAATTACAGCTTTGATAATAATTTAAAACCGGTGCCTGTAACTCCTGTTTATGTCAGGGATTTTATCACTTTAGGTAAAAAATAGTTATAAGCTCTTTTGAGATTCAGGGTGCAGTAACTTTTCTTATTATTTTTGCAATACAGCCAGGGGGTGGCTCATTTACAACTGCCCAGAAACCGCCAATCAGTTTTACAGCTTCCATGAACTCTTTAAAATCAACCGGTTTTACAACATAAGCATTTACACCTTGCCTGTAGCAATATTCCAGATCATTATTTTCTCTTGATGATGTGAGGACAATTACTGGGATAGTCTTTAACTTTTCATCCTTTTTAATTATTTCCAGTACTTCTAAACCACTTATTTTTGGCAGTTTAAGATCCAGTAAAATAAAAAGGGGATTTCCATTTGGTCTGTCCTTATATATTCCCTCATAATAAAGATAGTCCAATGCTTCTTTTCCGTCATTTACAACAGCAACCTCATTTGCGAAACTGTTTTCTGCAAAAGCGTTTAATGTTAGTTCAATATCCATTTTATCATCTTCTACAAGTAAAATACGTTTCAGTTCATTCATATTTTAAGTCTCCCTATTAAATAATTATAAAGTCTAATATTTCTTATCTATATTTACTTATATTTATATCACTAATTTTTAGGCAGTGAAAAATAAAATGTAGCACCTCTGTTAACTTCACCTTCTGCCCATGTTTTGCCTCTATGGCGGTTGATAATACGACGGACACTTGCCAGCCCTATACCTGTGCCTTCAAATTCATCCTGTCTGTGTAGTCTCTGGAATACATTAAAAAGTTTATTTGCATATTCCATTTCAAATCCAATACCATTATCTTTTATAAAAAATATATATTCACTATTATTATCGTTATAGCCAATCTCTATTACCGGTTGTTTACAATTGCGCGTAAATTTAACAGCGTTAGAAATGAGGTTTGTAAATACCAGTCTGATCATTGATTGGTCTACATGTAATTTTGGTAAATCAGCAATTTTCCAGTAAATTTTTCTGTTATTTGTTTCTTCAGCAAATTCTTTTAACACGTCTTTTACAAGTTGATAAACATCTATTTCAGACTTTTTCATTTCATAACGTCCTACACGTGAAAATTCTAAAAGATCATCTATGAGACTGCCCATTAGTTTAGCTGAATTATGAATGTTGTTTAGATACCTTACGCTTGTTTCATCAAGAAACGGTGTATTTTTTTGAAGTAATTCCACAAATCCGGATATATGTCGTAATGGTGCCCGCAAATCATGAGAAACAGAGTAGCTGAAGGCTTCGAGTTCTTTGTTTGCAATTGAGAGCTCATTGTTGACTATCAAGACTTCTTTTTCAGCTCGTTTACGTTCAGCAACTTCTTTATTTAACTCATCCCGTGAAGTAGTGGTTTCTTTTAAGTTTTTTGTCATTTTATTAAATGCAGCAGCTAATTGACTGAGCTCATCTTTAGTTTTGACATCAACTTTATGTTCGAGATTTCCTTTACCAATTATTTCGGTGCTTCTTGTTAATTCATTTAATGGTTTTAATATGCTTCTTGCAACAACAGACGATGTAGTTGCAACAGTTACAGCAAGAACCAGCATTAAAATTAGAGTTGTGTTTGAGGCAATTTTTTGGGTCTCCAATACTTCAGATTGAACTTGTTCGGTAAGCTTTGAGACTTCTGTAGCAATCGAGTATGACCTTATTAATAGTTGAGATACCAACCCTTCCTCTAAATGAAGAACAGAATCGATTTCTTTTTGAGACGCACCTTCCTGGATAAGTTTTTGAGTATTTTGATAATTGGCAACCACTTGTGAAAATAAATTAGAGAGAGAAGCATACTCTGAATGTATCAATTTCATTGCCTCTTCTTTTTCTGTATCTTCCAGAAGTTCTGCCATGGAATTATATCTTAAATTCCATTGTTCCTCCATTCGTTTTTCACGGTGTAACAAATAATCATATGTTATCAGGTTTAACTCTGTAATAGCCGCACGTACATTATCTAATAGTTCATTCCTTTTGCTTCCCTCAATTATTCTTTTTGATGTAACCAAAGCCAAAGAGGAGACGATTATTATTAAGATAATTGATATTCCGGCACTGATATATAATTTGTTTTTAATGTTTATTTTAACATTCATATTAATGTATTATTCCGACAGCTTCTGGTTTCATCTTCTCTAAAACATCAATATAGATATAATCCAGGTAATTTGGAACTTCTGTTTTATTAGTTAACTTGTTTTTTATAGCCCATCGTGCTTCATCTTCTAAAGTTACGATTAGAGATTGGTTCAAAGAAACTTCAAATGTAAAGGTGGGCCAATCTGTAATTACTTCTTTCTCTCTTCCAGCTCCCAACATTTCCGCTGTAATTTTTATTGCCTGGTCTTTGTCTTTATCAGCTAATTCTTCAGCTTTTATAACTGCTTTAATGACTTTCTCAATAAGTTCAGGTTTTTTATAAACAAAATCTTTTTTTCCAATAATGTTGAAAGTTTGCCTATATATACCTGGTCCAAAAAACTCTTGGGCATTTTCACCCAATGCGTCCTTTGCTTCCTGAATGTATGGATTTCTTAAACAGAAGGCATCAATTTCACCATTTATAAGAGCATTTGGTAAATCTACAGCTTCCATGTAAGAGATGTAAACTTCTGAATCTGGTATTTGGTTATGTAATAGAAACATACACAAAAAAAAATGGGCTGCAGAATTCTTCTGTGTAGCTATTTTCTTACCTCTTAAATCTTCAGGCTTTGTGATTCCTTTGTCCTTTCTTGCAATTATCCATAATGCATTATCACTATTAGCAATAGTGCACAGAATAAGAAAATCACTTCTCTCAAAACAACTGGACATGATGGGGATATCAGCAGTCGCACATAGATCGACTTCATTATTTATAAGTCCCATGAGAGCCAATTTTCCACTTGGATATTTCTTTAGTTCAATGTCAAGACCTTCTTCTTCAAAAAAACCTTTCCCCTTTGCGATCCAAACTAATGTTGGAGAAATGTTATCCTGCATTCCTATGCTGAGTTTATCAGTCGAAGCGGTATATTTTTCTGTCTGCATTGAAAGGCAACCAACTGAAATCCCAATAATTAAAATACCAATTACACTAATGATTCCAATAATGATTAATATTCTTTTAGCGTGAATTAATCCCAATTTAAATACCATAATTATTAGCTACAATTTTTTTATAAAATTATTATTTAATTTTAAAAAAATCTCTGCTACTTTAGGGTCAAAGTGTTTTCCAGATTCCTGTTGTATATACTCTTTTACTTTATTTTCAGGCCAAGCCTCCCTGTAAGGTCTGTCATGCAGCAGTGCATCACAAACATCCACTACTGCAAATATACGTGCTTCCAGTGGTATCTGATCTTTTTTTAATCTTCTTGGATATCCTGTTCCATCCCATTTTTCATGATGACAATAAGGAATATTTAATGCATTTCTTAAAAATGAAATAGGGGAAATAAGTTCATATGCTATCACCGGGTGGCTTTGCATTATTTTAAACTCTTCATCTGTTAAGGGACCAGGTTTGTGCAAAATGCTGTCAGGAATACCAAGCTTTCCGATGTCATGAAGCAAAGCGCCTCTTCTTATATGTGCCATTTCAGAGTTGGTTATTCCCATTTCTTTTGCTACCTTTAATGTAATATTAGTTACCCGTAATGTATGACCCTCGGTCACTTTGTCACGAATATCCAAAGCTTTTGACCAGCCTTCAAGTGTTAAATCATAAGCTAAAATAAGTTCAACATTTGATTTTTGAAGGTCATTAAAAAGGTTTGCATTTTCTACAGCAATAGCTGCCTGGGTAGCAAGTGCTTCCATAAAATCAAGCCATTCCTGGTCAGCAACAAGTGGTGTTCGATTAAAAATTTCAAGCACACCCATTACATGTCCCTTTGCAATTAATGGTGCAGCAATATAACTCATAAAACCTTCGCTCTCAAGAAGAGGTGCTAATTTAAACCCATTCATATTTGCTGTTAAATCAGAAATATTTACGATTCGGCGTTCCTGTGCTGCAAGACCTGCATATCCTTGTCCGATATGAAGAGTTGTATACCTTAGAGCATCTGTATAAAAACCCCTGCTTGCAGCATGTTCAAGTATCTGAGTATGAGGATTTAATAGCAGCACATTTACTGCATCAATCTTTAACTGTTCAGCAACATTGTCAAGAAATACATTAAGTGTGACACGTATATCAAGGCTTGAAGTTATAGCAAGATCTATATTGCGGAGTGCATTAAGACGTTTATTCTGTTCCTGAATTTTTAATTCATTTTTCTTTCTTTCAGTAATATCGTCCACCATTCCAGAAATAATATTGTTTTCAAGTGATGCACTGATAAGTAAATTTTTATTATTTCCCTTATTTGTAATAGCCTCAATTTCATAATTATTAATCTTCCCCAATTTATTTAATTTTTCAATCAGATAGTTTCTGTCAGCAGGTTTTTTCCATAAGCTTGCAGCATTAACTGATGCCATTTCTCTGGTGGATTTGAATTCTAAAATTTTGGATAGTGCTTCGTTTGCAAATAATATATCTCCCTTGACAGTTGTTTGATAGACACCAACAAGCGCATTATCAACAAGATTTCTATATTTCTCTCCAGATTTCTTAAGTGCTTCTTCTGCATTTTTACGTTTTGATATGTGTATTGCTTCCTGTAGCGCACGGTTAATTGAAGGTACCAGTCGGGCAAGTTTATCTTTGAGAACAAAATCAGTTATGCCTGATTTTAAAACTTCAATTGTGCGTTCTTCACCAATGGTTCCAGTGACAATTATAAAAGGAGTATCTGCGGTAAGTTTTTTTGATATTTTTGATGCTGAAATACCATCAAATTGAGGCAATTTATAATCTGCAAGAATTACATCAAATTTACTTTTTTTAAGAGCATTTATAAAATCATTTTTTGTATCAACCAGAGTTATGCTGCAATCAGGAATTTCAGTTAAAATAACTGATTTTATTAACTCAAAATCATTTATATCATCTTCAAGGGAAAGAATTTTTAAATTTTTTTTCATTTATTTTTAACAATATTTTATATTACAAATTATTGGAATTTTTATAGTATATGTCTTAATTACATATTCTTTTATTTTATTATTATCTTTTTAATTTTAATTTTACGATATAATTTTAAAATAATATATTAAGATATATTTTATATAATTATTAAATATTTTTCAATAAAAGAAGTTTTTACAAGCGCGAGTTTCTATCTGTAAATATTGGTTAAAAAACTTTAGTGCTTATGATAGTTTATGGTAAGCTTCTCCTTTATATACCGGGAAATCAGAATTATAAATAGGGCAAGCTTGTCCGGTAATGCCTGATTAAGTTAAAAACCTTTAAATACGGCTGTAAAGTGAGGTTATATGGAGTTTGAAGATTATGGTTATTGGATCAGTGCAGGGTTCGGGAGTAAGGTTACACTGCGGATAATCGGTGCAGATTTTCATGCTGCTGCTTATAATACGGCGAAGGCTTATGATATATTCTTTTTATATACCTTATCATGTGGGCCAATTTCTATAAATTTTAAAGTATTATCACTGCATTCCAGGCAATCACTGCAAAGAATAATTTTATCATCGCCTTTTTTTCTGCAAGAATTGCAATATGAAAATATTATTAGAAAGTTTTTATTAATAGCAGTGCTGTAAAAACCCCTGAAATTACCTTTTAGAGGTTCACCCAAAGATACAGGATTTTGGACTATCATATCAACTTTTCTTTTAATTGCTTCCCTTAAATAAGAATGTTTTTTAAGTGATCGCGAAAATGATTGGCTAAATAAAATATTCATTTAAAAACTTTGTTATAGTTTAACCATTTTTCTTTGCCTTCTCTAATTCTCGAAATTGTTTCAAGCAGGGAATCATTAAATTCAGGATCTGAAATTATTATCTCAGTAGGGTCTTGATATTTAGTTCTTTTAAGATTTAATAGAAATTGTGAAATAAGCTCCGAAACAGTCGTTCTCTGTTCATGGGCATATAATTTAGAAAATTCTATCAAATCCTGATCCAGTGTTATATTAAGTTTGTTTTTTGCCATATTATAGCTCTTATAAAAATAAAGTAATTACAATTAATTTTTCAAATAATTAATAATCATGTTATTATATTATACGTATATTATACATATAATCAATATCATAAATTGAAAATTTTTGTAAACCTATATTGTTAATAGTATAATACTACATTTTTATTATTAAAAAATGACAGAAAAAAATAAAAAAATTGAAAATGCGCTGATGAGGGATAAGAAAGATATCCTTGTTCTTGGAATTGAGACATCATGCGATGATACCTGCGCTGCAGTAGTAAAAAATGGAATGGAAATTCTGTCAAGTGCGGTATCTTCTCAAAACGAAATACATCAAAAATATGGGGGAGTTGTGCCTGAAATTGCTTCAAGAAAACATATAGAAATGATTGACATAATAATAAGCGAAGCTCTCCTTAAGGCAAATACTTCATCTGAAGAAGTAAATCTTGTTGCTGTAACAAACAGGCCTGGCCTTTTAGGTTCACTTTTAGTCGGTGTTGGAGCAGCAAAAGCATTCAGCTATTATAACGAAATCCCTATCATTGCTGTGAACCACCTTAAGGCTCATATTTTTGCAAACATCCTTGCGGGCAGTCAGATAAATCCTGAAATGCCGGACAAATATATAAGTCTGATAGTATCAGGAGGACACTCGAGCTTGTATATTGTTGATGAAAATTTAAATATAAAAGAAATAGGTCATACTGTAGATGATGCTGCGGGTGAGGCATTTGACAAAGCAGCAAGGTTTTTAAATCTTGGATATCCAGGAGGTCCTGTAATTGACATAATTTCAAAAAATGCAAACTCTCATTTTATTGAATTTACTCGCCCTATGATTGAAAGCGGAGATTTTAATTTCAGTTTCAGCGGAATAAAAACTGCACTTATTTACAGAATAAAAAAATATCCGTATCTGATGCAGGAAAAATATATTCCTGATATTGCAGCAAGTTTTCAGGCTGCAGTAGTAGATGTGCTTGTTCAAAAAACTGTAAGGGCATGCAAAAAATTTAAAATAAGCAAAATTCTTGTGAGCGGCGGAGTAGCTGCAAATTCAAAGCTCAGGCAGGAATTTATGATTGCCGGAGAAAAACAAGGTATCAGGATATACATTCCGCCAGTAAACCTTTGTATGGATAATGCTGCAATGGTTGCGGGTCTTGGTTATTTTGAATTTAAAAAAGGTAAATTATCAGGCTTTGATATCGATGTGTATTCACGCTCGGATTTTTGAAAATATTTTAATTTTTATAAAAAATAAAATTAAGAGAATTTAAGATTGATTTTAACGGGAAATTAAATAAAAATTAAATTATTAAGATAAGCAAGAACTAAACCACTATAAAAAATATAAAAAACTAAAATTAAATTTGGGAGGGCATAAAAATGGAAATTTTTGGAAAAAAATATTCAAGAACTGATATTTTAAAAAAGGTTGGAGATATTTCACAGCTTGGTGGAGTAAAGCAGTATGAATTTTCAGATGGCACTGCAAAAAATGCAAGGGCAGTCGACCTTAAAAGCCCCGGCGGAATTGAAATGACTGTAATTTTGGACAGGGCAATGGATATTTCGTCGCTAACTTATAAAAATATTCCCATTTCATGGAAATCTGCAACGAAGGAAGCATCTCCAATTTATTATGAAAGCAAGGGAGTTGAATGGCTTAGAACATTTTTTGGAGGACTGTTAACAACCTGCGGGCTTACTTATTTTGGTCCTCCGTGCACTGATCAAGGGGAGGATTTAGGACTTCACGGCAGAATATCCAACCTGCCTGCAAGTAATGTTCTTGCAGACTGCAGGTGGGAAAATGACAATTATGTGATGTGGGTTCAGGGCAGGATAAGAGAAGTAAGGGCTCTTTATGAAAAACTGGAACTTTCAAGAAAAATTACTGCTTTTGCAGACAGGCCTGTAATATTAATTGAAGACATTGTTGAAAACATAGGTTTTAAATCCAGCCCACTGATGATCTTATACCATATGAATTTAGGATTTCCACTTCTGGATTCTGCAACAAAGTTGTTATTGCCAAAAAAAACAATTACGACTCCAAGAGATGAAACGGCAAAAAGGGAAATCGGGAACTTTAATGAGTTTTGCGAGCCTGTTGATAACTTCAGCGAGCAGGTATTTATCCATAATATTGAACCTGACAGGGATGGAAATGGCAATGTTGCCTTAATAAATAACGAATTTAATAATGGAGAAGGACTGGGAATTTCAATAAAATTTAACAAGAAAAATCTTCCTTATCTGATCCAGTGGAAACATGCTGCAAGCGGTGAATATGTTTGCGGGCTTGAACCTGCCAACAGTTTGCTTGGCGGCAGAAACGTAGAAATTGAAAACAGAAATGTTCGTTTCATAAATCCCGGTGAAAAAATCAACTTCAATATTGAAATAAACATACTAAGTTCAAAAAAAGAAATAGAAAATTATATTAAAAATATACAAGAGAATTAAAAATCCAGTTTTGAAATTCCCATGTGTATCAGGAGAGCTTCTTCAGCCTTAGTTAACCTTTCTGCTGAAAGCTGACCTATGAGCCTTACCAATCTTAACTTATCAACTGTTCTTACCTGATTACATTTTAGTTTAGATTCTGATTGAAGTCCTGACTCAACTTTAGAAATAAAAACTTCAAACGGGTATATTCTATCAATGGAAGTTGTTATTGGTATCAGAGTAACAGTTGAAGAATATTCATTATTTTTGTCATTTGAAATTATTAAAGCAGGTCTTGTTTTTCCAATCTCATGTCCTGTCACAGGTTCTAAAGACACCAGCCATATTTCACCTCTTTTGGGATAATTAGTCATTCAGGCCATCCTTCCAGTGTTATATTTTCCCATTCCTGATTTATTTTTTTATCCGAACTATACTCATTTTTATATCCATCAATAAGAAGTGTATCTAATTTTTCTTTTTTATCCTTTTCAATTTTCTCAATTATTGCTTCTGTAATAAATTTACTCTTATTCTGATAAACTTCTATCGCTTCAGCAACCCTTTCCGGCAAAGTTATATTTAATCTTTTCATATCTTAATTCATTTTTTCGTTTATAATTAATAACACATATTATACACATATTTTACTGTATTAACAATACACTGAAATTATTAAAAGCTAATCAGTTTTGCAGACAATGTATATTAGTTATTTTTGGAATTCTATTCAACTCAGTTCTAATTCTTTGCGCTTCTTCTCTTAAATCAAATTCGTCCTGGATTCCCATCCAAAAATCTGCAGAGTTACCAAAATATTGAGATAATCTTAAAGCAGTATCAGCAGTAATTCTACGTTTTCCTTTAAGAATCTGGGATACACGTGTAGCAGGCATTCCTGTATCCTTGGATAACCTGTAAGCACTAATTTTTAAAGGCTTAAGAAATTCTTCTAAAAGAATTTCACCTGGCGTAACATTAATAATTTTTTCCATAATTTTTCCTCCTAATGATAATCAGTTATTTCAACTAAACTGGCAATTCCACTTGCCCAATAAAAACAAACCCTCCGCTTATCGTTTATTCTAATACTGTATTGCCCTTGCCTGTTGCCAGTCAATTGCTCAAGTTTATTTCCCGGTGAGATGCTTAAATCATTTAAATCTTTTGCTCTATTTATAATTATCAGCTTTCTAAGTCCAATCCTTTGAATATCTCTAGGCAATTTCTTAGAGTATCGCTGATTCCAGATTTTTTCAGTTTCTTTATCCCGAAATGAAATTATCATTTGATAATATTAACGTATTGCGTTATTAATGTCAAAGATTAATATAATTTTTTTTAGTCCTTGATACAGATGCATGCTCTTTTATATGGCAGGAAGTTGGATATTTTGCTTTTATTATCTTATTATACGAGCAAATTCTTATAATTCCGGGAGAAAATCAGTGAATTTAATAATTAAGAATTAAGTGATAAGATTATATTTAGGATGTTTTAAATTCCAAAGAATTTTGGTTAGTTATATTTATATGCTCTAAAAATATTTTATGAAAATGAAATATAAAAAATCATTTTCTATTTTAACAAGCTTATCATTTTTATTTGTAATACTTTCACTCCTGTATTTAGTTTCCTTTATAACTTCATGTTCTTCAGAAAGTAAGGATATTTTAAGTTCAACGAGCATAAATAAAGCTCGCTCATCTGGTAATTCTGAAAATATATTTCCGGAATATAATGGATTTGTAAATGATTTTACAAACACTCTTGATAACAGCTGGAAAACAAAAACAGAACAGTATGTTCAAAGCGTCGAAAAAACCACCGGATGTGAAATTGGCATAGCAATAATTAATGACCTTAATGGTTTGACAATAGAAGATTATGCAGTAAAGTTATTTGAAAAATGGGGGATTGGAAAGAAATATGAGGATAATGGAGTACTTCTTCTTGTGTCTATGAATGACCGTGAATTAAGGATCGAGGTCGGATACGGACTTGAGGCAACCATAACCGATCTTGAAGCGAAAGAAATAATAGATGATATAATTACACCAAGATTTAAAAAAAATGATTATAATTCGGGAATTTACAATGGTGTAATAGCAATTTCAAATGAAATATATGCTGAACAGGGGAAAAGCGAAAATACTTATTCTGATAATGTTAAGAAGATTACAATGGCAAGTTTTGTGGCATCCGCAGCTTTTCCTGTAGTTATTATTCTTATCACTTTACTTCCTTGGTTTATTATCAGTGGTCTTTTTGGGATACCTGCATTAATTTATTTTATTATAAGTCATAGATGTCCCAGATGTAATAAAATCAGACTTAATATAAAAAGAATAATACTTAAAAAGCCTACTTTTGAAAATACAGGTGAAGCTCTGGTCGAAAAAACATGTAGATATTGCGGTTTTCATGAAATAAAAAACAAAACAATTCCTAAACTTTCAAAAACATCCCGTACCGGCGGAGGGAGTTCTTTTTCGTCAGGCAGCAGTTCAGGCGGTTTCCATAGTTCCGGCAGTTCAGGCAGTTCAGGTTTCGGAGGAGGCTCTTCCGGTGGAGGTGGGGCAAGCGGCAGATGGTAGATAAATATACTATAAAACGATTATTAATGGTAATAACCAATTATTTATAATAATTCACCTAAGGCATCTTTAAGAAAAATTCAGATATAAAATTTGGGCAACATCCAGTTTGATCATTTAGCGAGTTCCTTAAAAGCTTCAAGATTGTCATTTAATATTCGCAAAGCTACTGACCCCAAATATTCATTACCGGAGATTTTTATCCTAGCTATTTTCTTCAATGGCCTCAATAATTGCATTTAAGTTTTCCACCGGAGTACCAGGAGCAACATTATGGCCATCCATTATAATATAACCCGGTGTATCTTTAAAAATTCTAATATTTTTTCTTACGTCTTCTTTAACATCTTCTACTGTGCCTTCTTTTAATTTAACAGTATCAATTCCTCCTATTAATTTTATTTTTCCTCCCATAGTTTCGTTCAGTAATTTTTTATCAGTAAGATATGAAAATCCTAAGTAGATATCTATTTTAATATCTTCAGCCCAAAATTTTAGAATATGATCTGCTAATCCACAATTATGTGCCATTATTTCTAAACCTTGCGAATGAAAATAATCAGATAGTTTCTTTAGAGGATAAAATGCGATTTTTTCAATTAACTGAAGCGGCATTTGTGCTATTCCATCGTCACCGATAAAAGTAGTATTATTGTAAAAATTACTGCAGAAGGCGATTTTACCATTGCTTATTTTTCTGGCATAGTCTAACCATTCGATTGATTTTTCTGTAATAATTGATAGAAGTTCTTTAACAAAAGCAGGGTCATCATAAAAATCCAGAGAAAGATTTTCTACTCCTCTTAAATCACCAGCCAACACCATCGGTCCTATAATTCCTCCACCTCCCATGTAAAGGCAATCAGTTCCTTTCAATATTGCACCATCATTAAAAATTATTTCATACTCCTCAGCTATTTTTTTCATCTTATTGTAAAAGTCAATCATTTTTCCATGCAAACCGAAATTTATGTAATCAATTTTTTTTATTTTCTCCAAAGCCTTTTTTTCAGTAAGCAAATGTGGACGGGCAACCCAAGGTGAATCATCATCTGAGTAGGAGATATCAGCGCCAAAAGAATTCACATCTTCAACCCACATGAAATCAGGATAACAAACTATTTTATGAAAATCAGATTTAATATTTTCAAGTATCCACTTTGATCCCAGAAGTTGAGCTTCAAACATAGTTTTAGGATTATTTAAATACTCTTTAAATCTCTTTTCATATCCTATTAACGGAAGCCAAAATCTTGAACCTAAATATTGGAGAACGGGAATTCTATCTGGTATCTGAAAATTCATAGCCATTGACCAGCGTTTTTCTCTTGATTTAATTTCGGTATGAGGGATATTAATTGTTATTTGTTTCATCTGAAGGTCACCATATTATATATATGATAAATTTTATAAATATTTAATAATATATATTGTAAATTTTCAAGTATATTATTAATATTATAAAAAATATGATAATTATTTTCATTATTACTATATTTTTATTAATTACATTTTTTTATAATTAAGGAGAAAATATGAATCACAAAGAAAGAATGCTTACTGTAGTTTATGAACATAAAATTCCTGATAAAGTTCCCCATGGAGAAGTAATGGTTGATCCAAAAGTAATTAGTAAAATTATCGGTAAAAAGGTATTACCGGATAATATTAATTTTTTATTTTTTTGGATGACTGAATCTTTTAGTGATGATTTCTTTAAAAATGAATTGGACGTAAGAAATTTTTTAGGTTTTGATTTTGCACATGTTTTCCCACGAGAATCTTTGAAAATTATTGGAAAAGATAAAAACGGATATAATATTGTTAAAGATATCTGGGGAGCTGAGTATATTATTAATCCTGTAACCTGGGTGGGGCTGAAAGCTCCAATACCGGACATAAAAAAAGCAAAAGAATATAAATTTCCTGAAGTAAAGGATTTTTCTTTTGATAATTTAAAAAAATATTTCTTAAATAGTGATTTGTTTATTGTATGTCAACTGGATACCGGCTTTTTTAAAATAAGTGGTTTAGTTGGTTTTGAGCAATATATGTATGCTATTGCAACCGGAGAAGCTCAAGAAATAAAAAGTTTAACTGAAAGACTTGCAAATTTACAAATAGATTTAGCAAAAGAAGCTATAAAAAATGGGGCAGATTGCATTTGGCTTGCAAATGATTTTGCTGGAAATAATGGACCTTTTCTCAAGCCGGATGACTTATGGGAGTTTGATTTTAAATATATAAAGAAAGTAGTTGATGCCGTTCATAAAATGAATAAACCTGTAATAATTCATGGCTGTGGGAATCAGAATATGACGATGGATTTACTTTATGAAATGGGAGTAGATGCAGTCCATTCTATACAACCTTCTGCCCATAATGATATTGCTATTTTTAAAAAAAGATATGGAAACAAACTTTGCCTTATTGGCAATATCGATGTAACAAGCACTCTTCCTTTTGGGAGTCCTTTGGAAATAGATAAACAAGTAAAAATGTTGATAACTGAAATAGGTAGAAATGGTTCATTTGTTTTATCTTCCGCAAATGCAATATGTTCTGATGTCCCTGCTGAAAATGCAATAACTTTGCATTTAGCAGTTGAAAAATATGGGCATTATCCTATTTTTTAAACAGATATCTAAATAGAATTATTTTGCAATGATAATTTTAATACCTTTTCCTAAGTAAGAATTTAATTTATCTTTAGATATTGAATCATCGGTAATTATTTTGTCAATTTCGCTCCATCGGATCCAATTTATTGTTCCTTTTTTATCAAATTTACTTGAATCAGCCAAACAGATAGCTTTATCAGCCATATTTCGTAAATAATTCTTCATACCTATTACTTCCGGAAGATAAATTTCCAAAACTCCTTTTTCTGGATCTACACCATGCATAGAAAAGAAAAAATACTTTGCATGTAAATTAATTTTTTTAAAGTCTAATAAAGGAGCTGAATAACACATTATATCAAAATTTAAAAATCCTCCGGGATTAATTACTTGAATTTTCTTGTTATTTACAAACTCAAGCGGGATTGTAGCTGAATTAGTTATTATCTGGAGATTTATATCCTTAGCATTTAATTCTTGCGCAAGAAAGTATGAAGATGTAGAATCATCAAGCGCAATGGTGTCCCCATTTTCCACGTACTTAGCTGCTTCCGCGGCTATTGATTTTTTTTGAATAGTATTAATTTTTAACCTGTTATAATAATTTGTATTAGGCCTTTTTGATTCATCAAGTTCAATATTTCCGTAATATTTTCTAACCAATCCTTCTTTCTCTAACTTCAAAATATCTCTATAAAGAGTTGGTATTGGAATTTTAAATAAAGTTGACAATTCTTTAATTGAATAATTGTCCTTCATTTTTAAGAACTCCAAAATATCTTTTAATCTTTTTTCTTGTTTCATTTTAAAGCCCTACTTTAAATAAAATAAAAAAGTATTCAGTCTTCATTACTGTTAAAGTAAAATTATTCATAAAAATAATAAAATATTTGATTGATAATATATCAATTTTATATATTTTAATAATAATTATTAAAATATTGATAATCAAGGAATAATTTTATTTTTGTTTTTTTATCCTTTAAAGATAATTGAAGTACGTTTTCTTTTCATCCAACTCTTTTTTTTCTTTTTCAATTTCTTTATTTATAGCATCTATATCAAGAGAATATTTACCAAATTCTCTTCCGATTTCAAAGAGCCTGAGTATATTTTCGGGCGGCATATTTGCCTGAATATTATGACCGGAAGAAAAAATATATCCTCCGCCTTCAGCAAGATCTTTAAGTCTTTCTAAAGTATCTATTGATAAAATATGAATATCTTTATGAAATAGGCCCTGATTATTTGTACCACCGTGGAAACAAATCTTATTGCCGAATTCTTTTTTGATTTTTTTTGTATCATTTCCGGCCGCAGTTACCTGAAGAGGATGTACAATATCTATTCCTATATCTATTAAGTCATCAAGGCACCAGTATGTTGAGCCACAAGTATGATAACAGCACTTTGCGTCTGTCTTTGTCTTTATAAAGTTTACAATTTTTTTTAATCTGGGAGCTATTTCTCTTCTAAAATATTCAGGAGATACTATCGGTCCGCTCTGTGTGCCCCAATCATCTGCAAACCAAAATACATCTATATATTTTCCAACTTTAGACATGAAACCTTCATACCATTGCATTACCCATTCAGCAATCATATCAATTAAATAATTTGAAAGCATTTTATCAAGACTTGTATCTGCCATAAAGTCCTCCATACCTCTTAGAACCCAAGCAAGATAAAAAATAGTCTGACAACTTCCACCCCATAAAGAAAAATCAGTATTTTCAAATAGCGATTTAGCTTCATAGTCAAGATTTTCAAATCTGCTTAAATCTTTTGGATCCGGAAGCTTATAATTCTTGATTTCTTCCAAGCTCATTCCTCTTAATGGGGGTTTTATATTGTCTGCATAATAACCTACATTTTTAAATACAGCTCCGAATTCATCAACAAATGTACCGTCATCATTAATTTTCATAGCAAAATTAAAACCGGATTTAGCATATAAATATCTTGTATCAACTCCTAAAAGATCTTTAATCTTGTCGTTCACCATAGCGAGTCTCTGTACATGATCATATATTTTTATGTCATCTTTAAAATTAATGAAATTGATAAGATCTTTATAAGCTTTTTCATGAATACCTGAAACAAATCCATTATTATCTATAGGTATTCTGTCTCCCTCTTTATGGTTTATTGCTGCTTTTACTCTTTCCCTGGAATTCATTCATCCTCCCTATCTCAATATAATTAAAAAGTGAAAAATTTAAATAAAATATTGCTTTACATTAAAAATAATTATATCATAATAATAAAAATTATCACAAATAATAAATTATTAATAATTATTATCAATTAATTATCAAAGCGGTATTTCTCTTTCAGAAAAGGAGGTGAAATTTTTAGACTCGTTTAACTTGTTTAAAAAGAAGGTGGTAACAAAAGAAAAAAGAAATCAATTTAAAAGAAAAGAGACTTGTCTGCCTTTTAGCTGTTCAGAGAGTTGGCCAAAAGTAGACAAATCTCGTAAGTAATTTTATTAAATTCTGTTTAAAAAGTAAAACAGAAAAGGATATAAAAAGGAAGGATGTAAAAATGAAGAAATCATTATTATGGATAATGATTTTAGTATTAATCATATCAATGCTTGTAGTTTTTTCACTTGCAGGATGTAAGAAAACAGTTGTAACTGAAACCACAGTTGCTGAAACCACAAAGGCTGCAGAAACAACTGCAGCAGCTGAAACAACTGCAGCAGCCGAAACTACAGAAAAAAAAGTAAGTGAGCCTGTTACTATTACTCTTTGGTGTATGGCTTTTGATCCTCATGTTAATGGATTTAAGAATGTTATAGAAGCATTCAAGAAGAAAAATCCAAATATTACAGTTAATCTGGAACCTCAGCCTGGACAAGCTGATATGGCTACAAAAATGCGAGCATCTCTTACTGCAGGCGAAGGTGCTGATGCTTTCACAACTCCAGGAACTACAATTCTAGAGTGGGCTTTACCAGGCAACTTACAGCCAGTTTCACCAGGAGTTGTAACAGTAGATTTTGTAAAAGAGAATATGCTTCCAGAAAACTATCTACAATGTGATTTGGATGATCAGGTATGGGCTATTGGTATACCAGATGGTCCTGGTGATTGGGCAGTCGTAGCAAACTTGGATGACCTAAAAAATGCAGGGTTAGCAGTAATAGACAGATTTGAATCAATGGACCAGTTATTAGATTATGCAAAAAAATTAACTAAATATGAAAACGGTAAAGTTGTGCATGGTGGCTTAAGCTTCCAGGAATCAAATGATCCTATGTTTTTTTGGAGCTATATTGCTGATGCTGGCGGAAAGTTTTGGGATAATGATTCCCAAAAATTTACATTGCAGACTCCAGAGGCTAAAGAAGTAACGCAATTCTTTTATGATATCTTTTATAAATACAAATTGGATAGCACTGAATTACCTGATTCGTTAACAGCTTTACTACAGGGTTTGACTTCTATGGCATTTTTATGGTCAGAGTTTAAACCATATGCAGAAGCTGCATATCCTGATTTACATTTTACTACCATTATGAAACCTGCATTTAAAGGAGATAAGATAGCGAAATTCAATCACACAGACACATGGAATGTTGTAGTACCAAAATATGTATCAGGTGTTAAGAAAGATGCTTTATTTGAATTCTTGAGATATTTAATTTCAGAAGAAGGCCAATATAAATTTTTGGAAGTTTATCCTTCACCGTCTCCTTTAAAAAAGATAACTCTTGAAAGTGATTTCTTCCAAACTGGCAAAGGATCTTTTTATAAACCGCTTATAGATGCAATAAAAGGAGGGGCACAGTACCATTGGGGTCCTTTTGTAAGCTCAGATATTATGCTTTATGACATAATGTGGCCAGGAATTGATGCTTTGATTCATAATCAAGCTACTGTTGATGAATGCCTTGCTAAAATGGAAAAAGATCTTAATAATCAAGTAGTTAGAGACTCACAAAAATATCCAAATATGCCCAAGACAATAATTAAATGGGAAGGATTAGGTGCGATAAAGTAATTTAACTTTTTTGTTTCTGAATGTTTGTGTTTGTAATCTGGGAGAATTTACTTAAATTCTCCCAGATAATAAAAAGATTGTAATTGAGGAAGAATAAATTTATGAGAAAAAATTTTTTTCCTGGATTTGTATTAATACCGGTTTTAATTTGGATTAGCATTTTTATTTTTTATCCATTACTTTATTCAATTTGGGCATCTCTTCATCTTTGGGTACCAGAAAAACCTTGGAGCAGTGTATTTATTGGTCTAAATAACTACATAAAACTGTTTTCCAATGATCCCAAATTTATAGTATCTATTAAAAACACTTTTATATATGTTGGTGTAAAGACAGTTGCTGTAGTAGTTATAGGGATTGCAATTGCATTATTACTTAACCAAGTTCGTAAATTACAAAAATATTTTATTTATTCTATCTTTTTACCTTTTTTATGTCCTGCTTCGGCGATTGGAATTTTATTTCTCTATTTTTATCAGCCAACTTTTGGTCTTTTTAATTCTATTCTTAATGTTTTTAATATTCCCACACAAAATTTTTTAAGTAATGCAAGCCAAGCAATATACTGTGTTATTGCCGCTGATGTTTGGCAAACAGTAGGATTTTCAACTTTAATATTTTTTACAGGGCTTACAAGTATGCCGGATACTTTCTTGGAAGCCGCAAGGGTAGACGGTGCTGGTCCTTTTAGAACTTTTTTTAATATAACATTACCTTTATTGGGAGATACTTTTTTGTTCATTATAGTTTATACGATGATAAATGCTTTTCAGGTTTTTGATTTTATTTTTGTAATGACTGCCACCGGAGGAGGAACAGGAGGAGCAACAGGTGGTCCGGGTATTTCAAGCTATGTTTTAAGCTTAATGGTTTATAACGAGGGCATGCTTAGAATGCAAGTAGATAAAGGGGCTAGTGTAAGCATAATAATGTTTATAATAATATTGGTTTTATCAATATTTCAATATAAAATTCTAAAACCAAAATGGGAGTATTAACTTAAATGATTTATTCTAAACAAAAAAAATATACAAAAGTTTTTTTTATTAATTTTAGCTTAATTGTAATTAGTTTATTTTTCTTAATACCTTTTATCTGGATGATTCTTTCTTCTTTTAAAACTGGTATTGAAATAATAAAAATACCCCCGACTTTTTTTCCTGAAAATTTTACCTTTAAAAATTATTTAAATGTTTTTGAGAAATTAAATTTTGGTAGATATATTTTTAACAGTTTTTTTGTTTCAACATCAATAACAGTCATAGCATCATTTTCCAGCGCAATCATAGGATATGTTTTTGCAAAATTTAAATTCAAAGGTAGAGAACTGTTGTTTTTTATTTGCATTGCAGGACTTATGATACCATTAAGTTCCATAATATTGCCAATGTATTTGTTTATGTCAAAATTTAAACTCGTGAATTCTTATATTGGTTTAATACTTCCATTTGCGATTAGTCCTTTAGGAATATTTTTAATGCGGCAATTCTCCGAGGGTATTCCAAAAGAACTCATAGAGGCTGCCAGACTAGATGGCGCAAGCGAATTAAGAATTTTTTTTAAAATAATAATTCCTAATGTTTCGGCAGCAATAGCTGCAGTCTCAGTTTTTACATTCCTATTTTCCTGGAACCAACTTTGGTGGCCTTTAATGATTATTTCGAAACCGGAAATGAGAACACTGACATTGGCAATGGCAAATCTTTCAGTACAAATAGGGAAAAGATTCGACATGATAGTTACAAGTGCAGCACTAGCTGTATTACCAGTAATGATAGTATTTGCAATTGCACAAAAACAGGTTGTTAAAGGGGTAACCTTGACAGGCATGAAACTTTAAAAAATCTTTATAAGGATGTACTTATGAAAAGTAAAAAAATATTTTTTTTAATTTTAATGATAATAGTTTTTTGTTTAATTTTATTGGGATGCAAGAGTTCAGCAGACAACTCTAATAATAACCAGGAAACTTCTATAGGTATCGAAACAAGTACTACAGCTAATAGTGACACAAGTGCTCTGGCAGCTACTGAAACAATTAAAGAAGATTTGCCAGCTTCTTCTGAAAAACAAATAGATGGTAAAGATAGTGAGCCAATTACTAAAAACAGCAATAATGAAATAAAAACTAATTGGGAAACAATTTTAACAAATGATGATGTAAAGCTTGATGGTTTAACATGGGATGGAAATAATTTTTGGGTTATTACATATAATAGCAGCCCCATTGAATGGAAAATTGCTAAACTAAAAAATGATGGCTCTATAGACAAGGAATTTAAAGTGGAATGTAAAAGCAGAGATGATGTACATAATTTTGGATGTATAAACTTAGCTTATGATGGAAAAAATATATGGATGAATAATTGGAATGAAGGTTTTATTTATAGTTTTGATAATTCTGGCAAAATTTTAAAACATTTTACAGTAGCCTCAATCAATCATTTAATTCCTGTAGGCTTAACATTTGAGAATGAAAATTTATGGGTTTTTAGCTGGAGTGATAAAACATTATATCAGTTGGATAAAGAAGGTAATGAAACTGGAAAAAAGATAGATCTTAGCAATATCAAACCAGATTTAGATATAGGTTTGGTATGGGATGGTAAAAACTTTTGGGTTGGATCCAGATGGACAAATGTGGCAATACAATTGACATATGACGGCAAACCAACAGGTTTTATAAAAGGGCCTAAGGACAAGGGTGGCATAAGAGATTTAGCGTGGGATGGAAAAAAAATCTATTGGATTTATCAACAAGGTCATGAAATTTTTGGCACAGAATTAGTATATTAATAAGAAAAGTTTTTTATTAAGATTAATAAATTTTAACATTTTTTTTCAGGAGAAAAAAATGAATAAGTCAGCAATAGTTAGGGATTTCATAGAAAAAAATAATGGGATATTAAGATTAAAACCGTCTTTTGTTGCAAGAGATTTTTTGGAAACAGGCAAGAGACTTGGATTAAAAGATGAAGAATATTTCTTGGGTGAAAGGGGATGGATAGCGGAAAGATGGCTTGGTGCAACTAATTCTGCTAAAACCAGATTAGGGCCAAAAGATGAAGGTATAAGTTATTTAAATTTAGAGAATAGCGGAGAAATTACTTTAAAAGAAGCAATTGAGTTAAATCCTGAATTGATAATGGGAAAGGAGTATTCCAAAACTCATAATGGGTTAAACAGGCTTGCAAAAATTTATTCTTTTAAAGACAGAATACAATATCATTATCACCAAATGGAAAAAGATGCCAAATTAGTGGGATCTAATTCCAAAGAAGAGGCCTACTATTTTCCTGAAAATGTGGACCTTGGACCACACCCGGAAACATTCTTTGGGGTACATCCTTATATTGTTGAAGAAAAAAAGCAGGATATTCTTATACCTTACTTGGAGGACTGGAATAGTGATTTAATTCTAAAACATTCAAGGGCATATCTTCAAGTGCCGGGAGAAGGATTTCATATCCCATCAGGTATCTTACATGCACCAGGCACAGCAGTGACTATAGAATTGCAGGAGGAATCTGATATTTTTTCAATGCTTCAAGCTAAAACAGGGGGAAAAATAATTCCAAAAGACTATTTATATAATGGAGTAAGTGAGAAAGACAGGGAAAAATATAAAGAAAGAATTATCTTGAAACAATTGGATTGGGAGGCAAACGGAGATCCTTATTTTTATGAGAATCGTCATTTAATACCGGTACTCGTTGGAATAACCAAGCAGGATGGCGGGGAAGAATATTGGATATATTACAATACTAATAAATTCAGCGGGAAAAAACTTGTAATAAAACCTGGCAAAAGTTTTAAAAGTGTTGATGCAGGGGTCTACAACATATTTGTTATGAGTGGTAAAGGCACATATGGTGGTATTGAAATAGAAAGCGGGGATTTTCATAAAGAAGAATTGTTAATCTGCCATGATGCTGCGGTTAAACCCCTTACAGTGAAAAATACCGGCAACTGGGATTTAAAAATAATCAAATTTTTTGGCCCTGATATTAACCTTGATATTCCTTATATAAAAAAATATAAGAGGAGTTAAAACATTTTTAGTAAATATTTATTAATGGAAAATATTTAGGAGGCTGTTATAAGCGTATTATCTATAGATATTGGTACAACAGGATGCAGGGCAATTATTTTTGATTATTCAGGTAGAATATTAGCACAGGACTACAGAGAATATAAGTTGATTTGTCCAGAAGATGGATGGGGCGAACTTGAACCAAATGAGGTTTTAATTTCTGTTAATAGTTGCATAAATAATTGTTTAAATAAAAACAAAAGAGATAGGGTTGAATGTATTGGATTCTCGGTTTTAGGAGCGGGAGTTATTCCGGTTGATAGAAATTATAACCCACTTTATAACTGCATTTCAGCTTTAGATAACAGATCTTTACTTCAAATAAAAAAACTAAATAAGAATTTTGGAAGGCTCAATCTTTATAAAATAACCGGAATGCCTTCTAATCCGTTTTGTGTTATCAATAAAATCATGTGGTTTAAGGAAAAGCTTCCAGATATATATAAAAATACCTGGAAATTTATTAATCTGGAAGCTTTTATTAGATTAAAATGGGGAATTGAACCATATGTAGATTACAGCCTGGCAAGCAGCACAATGGCATTAGATCTAAATACCGGAAAATGGTCAGAGAAGTTATTAAATTTTGCAGATATAAATTTTGATTTAATGCCTGCATTGTCAGAATCAAGCACAGTTATTGGAGAGATAAATCAAAAAACTGCAAAAGATCTTGGCCTTGATAAAGGAGTTAAAGTTGTAGCGGGGGCACATGACCAGGTTTGTGGAGCTCTTGGAGCTGGAGTAATTAAAAAGGGTATTGCTTTAGATTCGACAGGTACTGTAGAAGCAATTGTGCCATTTCTTGAAAAACCGATTTTAACCAAAAAGATGTTAAACTCAGGTGTTTTATGGGAATTTAACACCACCAGTAATTCTTACATAGGTTTAGCTGCAAATTTTACAGCCGGTTCAGTTTTAAGATGGTACAGGGATACTTTTTGTGAGAATGAAATAATTAAAGCAAAAGAAGAAGATCTAAATGTATATGATCTTATTTTGCCTGAAGACTATTTTAAACCATCAAAAATACTTACACTCCCACATTTTTCAGGAAGTGTAAGTCCGTGGAATGATCCAATGTCCAAGGGTGTTATCATTGGTTTAAATTTTAATACTTCAAAAAAAGAAATAGCAAAATCAATTATTGACAGTATTACATATGAAGCAAGGCAATTAATTGAAATTTTTGAAGAAGATTTAATAAAAATTGATGAATTAAGAGCAATCGGAGGAGCCAGCAGAGATAAAAAATGGTTGCAATTAAAAGCAGATATTACCGGAAAATTAGTTGCTGTGCCTGAAATTACAGAAGCTTCCTGCCTTGGCGCGGCGATTCTGGCAGCAAACGGAAATGGAGTTTTTAAATCGATTAAAGATTCAGTAGATTCAATGGTAAAAATAAATGAAATTTTTTATCCGAATAAAAAACATTATGAAGTTTTTAGTGAAAAATATTTTATTTACAAAAAATTATATCCGCTTTTAAAAGATTTTTTGCATGAATTGTAAAATTTATAGAAAAGGGAACCATGAATTCAAGGGATAGAGTTGTAGAAGCTTTTAAAAGGGAAATACCTGACAGAATACCTCATTTTGAAGTAGTTATCGATAATGGAATAATAAATAAAATTATTCCGGGTAAAAATCAATTTGATTTTATTGATGAATTTGATATTGATGGTGTTTCAGTTAAATTTGATAGTAAAGTCTGTAAAATTGAAGACAAATTATATAAGGATGAAAGAGGTTTATTATTAAGAGAAACAACTGAAGAATACAAAATTCCTGTTAATAATGTTATAAAAAATGAAGCTGATTTAAAAAAATTTGAATTTCCTGATCCGAATGCTGATTATAGATTTTCAACCTTAAAAAAAGCTGTTGAAAGATTTAAAAACAGGAGAGCTGTTATTGTAAGATTAAAAGATGGCTGGTCGGAAGCAAGGGACCTTCACGGATATGAAAATACGCTTATCGACTTAATTGATAATCCCGGTCTGGTAAGAGGCATTATAGAGAAAGCTGTAGATTATTATTCGGAACTTGGAAAAATTGCTGCAAAAATTGGCGCAGATATTGCTTTTTCAGGGGACGATATTTCCGGAATAAACGGAATGCTGATGTCACCTTGCCATTTTAAAGAAATTGTTTATCCGGCAATGAAGAGATTGTACAAAAATTGGCATAGTTATGGACTTTTTGTATTGAAGCATTCCGACGGAAATTTAAATGATATAATGGATTTGTTAATTGATACAGGCCTTGATTGCCTGCATCCCATAGATCCCATAGCAGGGATGAGCTTAAAAGAGATGAAAATTAAGTATGGTCACAGGATCTGTCTGATGGGTAATGTAAATTGTGCGGGTAATTTGGTTTATGGTTCAAAGGAAGATGTAATAAAAGAAGTGCTGGAATGTATAAAAGCCGCATCTTATAATGGGGGATATATATTATCATCGAGCAATTCCATACACAGCAGCGTGAATCCGGCAAATTATATAGCAATGATTGAAGCAGTTAAGCAATATGGCAACTATTAATCATAAAAAGGATTGTAATGCTTACCAATGACTTGTTTTTTTATAGTGGAAAATGAAAAATATAACGGGGAAAAAGAGTTAATGATTTTAAAAAATAAATCTCACGCCATATTGCTTGAAGAAGACAGCAATATATATATGGAGAATATTGTAAGTTGGTTTAAAAAGTATTTATTTAAATAGAACAATTTAAATAGAACAATTAATAATTTAATTTTAAAGAATTATCCTTTAGAGTGCCTGTTTAATTCTTTTGTTATTGATGTTTATGTCTCATGTCTAACATCCCCTTTGCCTCTTTATATTTAAAGAAAGATTTTATTTTTTCTTTAAATATAGAGAATCTGGCTCTACAATTTAAATAATTTCATTTAGATTTTAAATAAAGCAATTCGGGCCCTTTAAATTTCTACTAATTATGTATATAATACAGGATAAGATACTATATTTATTACATAAAAAGTAGATGAGACTATGATAATGGACCAATTTAGAACATTGGGAAAAGTCAGTGCTTATTTAATCGACAGGATTTATGAGGAAAATAAGCCTGTTTTTACTATATCCGATGCCCAAAAAATTCTCAGTAAGGACTACAATCAAACAACAGATCTACTTAGTGAAATGGTAAAAAGAAAAATCATAAACCGTTTAAAACCAGGAAAATTTTTAATAATACCCCAGGAAGTTGGAAATGTCGAAAGATATTTGGGTAATTTGTTTATTGCAGCAAGTGAGGTAGTTAATTCACCTGATTATTATATAGGGTTTTACAGTGCAATGAATCATTGGGGAATGCTAACTCAGCCATTGTTTAAAGTTTTTGTACCTTCTCCAAAAAGGCAGGTTGTGCCAATACAACTAAAAGATAACTTGATATTTATTTATATGAAGGAAAAATTTATTTGGGGTATAAAAGAAGAATGGATAACACAAACCCGAAAAATAAGGATATCAGATTTAGAAAAAACAATTCTTGATGGGCTGTTATACCCTCAGCATTGTGGTGGTATTACAGAGATTGCTAAAGGTATATGGATAACCAGGGATAAGATTGATTATAATAAATTGGAAAGATATGTAAGCAAATATGGTAAAAATGTGGTAGCTAAACGCCTTGGTTATATTTTAGAAATTCTTGAAATCGCTGATCATTCATTATTATTTAATTTAAAGCAATATGTTAAAGCTCGATATGACTTATTAGATCCGGCGATGCCAAAGACAATTAAAAATAAAAATACATGGCGGTTGATTGATAATATTGGAAAAAATCAGATTCTTAACATAATAAAATATTAATATGTAGATTAAAAGGCAAATAAAAAACATGATTAATTATTTTCAAATCCAAAGACTTGCATCCAAAAAAAGAGTACCTGAGGATATTATTGAGAAAGACTATTTCATAGAGTTGTTGTTATATTATTTAAGCAATGATAATTCTTTTAAAAACAACTCTGTCTTTAGAGGAGGCACATCTTTAAAGAAAATGTATTTTCCTGACTATCGATTCTCAGAAGATTTAGATTTTATTGTAGATAATGATGTTAGTGTTGCAGATTTAGAAGAAGTTTTTAATGAAGTTCTTATAAAGATTTCAAATGATTTTCCATTTAAACCTGCTAAAACTTCGAGTATTAAAAATGACAGGCTTCAGACTTTTATTAAATATGACATTGTTCCGGAAATTAAAGCAAATAAAGAATTGAAGGTGGATATATTAAAGGATAATTTTATCCCATTCTTTAGTGGAAAAAACATTCTTTTTACCTATCCGGATTTTAGAGACAAAGAGAATGAGCTTAATTCATACGATTTGGAGTCAGTTGTAGCAGATAAAATTTCAAGAATCCTTGATGCCGACAAAGAAGTGCGTGACATTTACGATTTATGGTATCTTCTAAAGTTAGACTACCTTAATATATCCAAACTAAAAAATATACTGAAAAAAAGGTTTGGATTTAAATTATATTTTCCTAATTTGATAGAAGAAATTAAATCTAATGTTTTTAAACAAACATGGAAATTTAGACTTGAGAGGCAGATATTGGATCTTCCACCATATGAATTAGTAATAAAAGATTTAAATGAATTGATAAAAAATAAATTTATCGACTAATTATTAAAAATAACAGGTAGAAATACCACTAAGACCTGTTGCTGAAATCCCCAGTTTCAGCCTCTTGCTGTGGCAAGCGCCATTGCTGGGTTGGTTCAATAATTTATCCTAAATTCAATGGAAAAATATTGAGTGAAATTAGCTTAAAAAAATTATAAAATTTAAATAAGTTTTATCATAGATGGAATAAATTATATAAATCGCATAACTATAGAAGTTTGTATAGGGTGCTTAATTAATGGTAAATTACTATTAATCTTGAATTATTCATAGATATGTCCATAAAAAAAAATAAAAAATGGTATCATTCTCCTATAATTCTCACAATTATCAGTCTTTTAGGCGGAGCGATATTAAGTTTTATACCGGCATATTATTTTACTATCAGAGCAGAAAGAGTCGAGTATGGTAAAATTGAAAATGCAATAATAGTTGCAGAAGATTTTCTGTCTCAGGGCATGGCTGGTGAAGCACTCGGCAAATATGAAGAAATTTTGACAAATATTTCAAGAGATATAAAACCAGAGTTTTATGCAAGGGTTAAGAGAGGGGAAGGTCTTGCTTACTATAATCTTGCAGCTAAGGCAGACCAGGAAAATAATTTAAAAAAATCAATTTCTTCTTATCTTGAATCTCTGGAAATCTATACAATGAATAAATTTCCACATGAATATGCCAGAACTCAAGGATATCTTTCAAATGCCTATCTCTCAATGTCTGAAATCAGAGATAAGCAAGGCAATCTGACAAGAGCGATTCAATCAAATCTGAAAGCCCTGAAAGTATATGATATCAAATTATATCCAATGGATTATGGTAAAACTAAATTAAATCTTGGCATAGATTATGAATGCCTTTCAAAAATTGACAGCACCCAAAATTATCTTGATAATGCACTAAATTGCTATAATGAAGCTGTAAAAATCTTCAATGAAGATAAATACCCTTTTGAAAATGCAACCATAAAATTAAATATTGCAAATGCCTGGCATGGATATTTTGAAAATGATAACAATCCCAAGCATCTTAAGAAAGCGATAAGTTTCTCCGAGGAAGCTTTAAAAGTATTTACAATAGAAAGCTTTCCTGCAGACTATTCCACAATTCAATTAAATATAGGACTTTATTATGAATCACTGGCAACAGTTGAAAATAAGAAGGAGAATTTAAGTAAAGCATTTGAGGCTTATAATAATGCGCTCATTATTTTCACAAAGGAAAATTATCCATATGAATATGCATCAATCAATGCAAATCTTGCATCAGTTTATATGAAATTTTCTGAATTTGAAAATGAACCGGAAAATTTGCAAAAGTCACAATTCTGCTTTCAGGAAGCGCTGAATATTTTTACAATAGAATCCTATCCCATTGATTTTGCATTAACTCAGACAAGTTTTGGAGATTATTATATGATATATTCTAAATCTTTACATTCTGAATCAGATAACGAAAAGTTGATGTCTTTAGAAAATGCAGTCAGTTCATATATGGATGCACTGAAAGTATTTACGGAAGAAAATTATCCGGAAGATTATTCATATGTCCAGGGAAAGCTTGCAGATGCATATCTTGAACTCTCTGAATTTAAGGACAGGGAAGAAAATCTGAAGAAAGCAGATGAGGCAAGTATTGAGGCATCAAAGTATTGAAAGATTGAAAAATGGCTGAAGATTTAAATATTAAATGTTTAAATTTCTAAAAGTTCTTAAATATGATCCCATTAAACCCCTGGCGGAATGCAATGTTCTGCCAATCTTATATTTTATTCAAAAAGAATTTCCAGCGGAAAAAAATTCATTCATAAATAACAAAATAATATCAAAGTCTGGGATATCATTTTTGCCCGAACCGGAGCATCTGCTAAACAGGCAAAAAGAAAATGGATCCTGGGAATATCCTGGTAAAGTTAAGGATATAAGGGATACGGAAAATTACAATCAATTGGAAACATTCAGAAATATTGGGATTTTGATAGAAAAATATGATTTTAATAATGAAGATGAATCAACTAGAAGAGCTGCAGATTTCCTTTTCACATTCCAGACAAAAGAAGGTGATTTCAGAGGAATATACGGCAGCCAGTATGCCACAACATATTCAGCACTTATAAGTGAGCTTTTAATTAAGGCAGGGTATGAAGATGATAAGAGAATTGACCGTAGCCTGCTTTGGCTGTTGTCTATCCGGCAGAATGATGGAGGATGGGCTATTCCTCTTCGTACTGTAAATGCAAACTATTATGATGTTGTTCACAGTCCTGAATTAATTCTGCCTGACAGCTCCAGACCTTTTTCGCATCTTATAACCGGTATGGCTTTGCGGGCTTTTGCTGTTTCCGGTAAATACCGGAATTTACCCGAAATAAAACATGCTGCAAGATTGCTAATGTCCCGGTTTTTTAAAAGAGATTCATATCCGGATAGAAATACACCTGATTACTGGATAAAATTTTCATATCCTTTCTGGTTTACGGACCTTTTGACCTCGCTTGACAGCCTGGCAAAGCTGGGATTTTCAAAGAATGAACCGGCAATTCAGAAAGCTATTGAATGGTTTGTTAATGTGCAGGATAAAGATGGGATATGGAGGTTAAAACTTTTACGTGGAAAGGATAAGCACCTGAACTTATGGATAACACTTGCAATTATCCGTATGTTTAAAGCTTTTTATGATTGATTAATAACAAATATATTTTTCGGGAGTAAATATGTTTTTTAAACAGATAGAATCAGGAGGTGACAGAAATTACGCATATCTCATCGCATGTGAAGAGACAAAAGAAGGCGCTCTTGTAGATCCTTCTCCTGACCCGTTAAAAGTAATTAAAGTGGTAAATAAAGAAGAAGTAGAAATAAAGTATATAATAAATACCCATTCCCATTTCGACCATTCAGGAGGAAATGATTACTTCAGAAGAATTGAGATGGGCAAACCAGTAACTTTTATTAATTGCGGTGAAGATACCAAAATAACAGATGGCCTGGTTTTAAATCTGGGTAAGCTTATACTTGAGTTTATTCACACCCCGGGTCATACTGCAGATTCAATCTGTATAAAAGTAAAAAATAAGCTAATTACTGGAGATACCCTTTTTGTAGGGAAAATCGGGGGTACTTACAGTGAAGAGGATGCAAGAATGGAATTTGAAAGTTTAAAAAAAATAATGAAACTTCCTCCCGATACTGAAGTATGGCCTGGCCACAACTATGGTATAAAACCAAGCTCCTCGATAGGATTTGAACTTATGAGCAATCCTTTTATAAAAAGGCTGTCAAATTTCAATGAATTTTTATGGTTAAAGAAAAATTGGATCCAATATAAATACGAACATGGGATAAAATAATCCCGATTTAAAAAAAATAAAACCTTATTAAATATAATTTCTGGTTTTTAAATTTTAATTGTTTGTTATAAATAACTTTGAAGATATTCACCTCAAGCGCAATAATAAAAACAATATAAGGTGTTTTAAAAAATGTCAGCCGTAAAGTTAAATGATGTTTTTTTAAAAATAAAACCTTTACTTAAAAAACCTGTAATATCCTGGGCTTTGTATGATTTTGCAAATACTTCTTTTGCCATAGTGATAATTAGCGTGGTGTTTCCAATTTATTTCACTAATGTAATTGCCTCCAGTACAATTTACGGAAAAAATTTTGGCGATCTGATGTGGGGAGTTTCAAGCGGTGTCTCAATGCTTATTGCATCTGCATTTGCACCTATTTTCGGAGCAATTGCTGATACACATAGATCCAAGAATAAATTCCTAATAATTTTAACAGTCTTTTGCATAATCTTCAGTTTTTTACTTTATTTTACGGGAAAGGGAACTGTTTTAATTGGCATGGCAATATTTATTTGCGCTAATTTCTTTTACCAGACTTCAATGATGTTTTATAATTCCTTTCTGCCGGAATTGTCAGAGAAAGGAAATGTCGGATTTCTTTCAGGTTTTGGTTTTTCGCTGGGTTATCTGGGCGGACTTATAACTATTGCAATTATTTATCCTCTTTTAGGTGGAGGACTTGAAACGGAAAATATTGCATCTCTTAAATTAACTTTTATAATAACTGCAGTTATTTTCCTGATTTTTGCATTTCCTTCTTTTTTATTTCTAAAAGATAAACCTGCTGTTAATCAATCAGAGCTTCTTTTCCACAGCAGGATTTTCTATATTAAATATGGTTTTCAGAAGCTTGGTCAAACTTTCAGGAGGATGAAATACAATAAAAGCCTCATAAGATTTCTGATTGCTTTTTTTCTTTACAGCAATGCATTTTCAATACTTGCAGTATATGCTGCCGTATATGGTAAAAATACTTTGAATCTTTCCCTGCAGGAAATTGCATTACTTCTTATTCTTGGTCATTTTCCGGTAATTATAAGCTCAATTTTCTTTGGCTGGCTTGTGGACAGGATAGGATCAAAAAAAGTAATTGTTGTTACTCTTGCATTATGGTGCATGGTAATAATTTTTGTAACTTTATTTAATATAAAAGCAGTATTTTATATTGCTTACATTCTTGCATCAGTGATAACAGGATCAACATTAATTGCAAGCAGAAGCCTGATGAGCTTTCTTATTCCATATGAGAGAGAAGCAGAATATTTCAGTTTTTATGCAATTGGAGGAAAATTTTCTTCAATACTTGGTCCTGTTGCATTCGGGCTGCTTTCCTATATCACTAAAAGCCAACGTATTGCACTTTTAAGCACCATTATTTTTCTTGTTGGAGGTCTTGCAGTTATTTTGACAGTAAAAGTTCCAAAAACAAGACCGGAAAGCATTAAGGATTCTCCAATTCCATAAAAACTGCGGGAAGTATTCTCCAAAACCAGAATAAATTATTGAAGGCTTTAATTTCAGAATATTTTTATTTGCATGAATATTTTTATAATTATAAACTAATAATATTTTCAGAAGAATATTAAATACAAAAATGAATAAAAAAGATATTGCAAAAAGAAGGCTGTCTATTTTTTCTCTTCTTATATCAATATTTCTGGTGATTTTAAAAACAGTTGTTGCATATACTTCAAATAGCATTGGAATATATTCCGAAGCTTTAAATAACAGTCTTGACATAGTAACTGTCCTTATTACCTTTATGGCAATAAGAATATCAATAAGGCCTCCGGATAAGGATCATCCTTACGGACATGGAAAATATGAGAACTTCTCTGCATTTATTGAAATAATAATAATAAGTCTGTTGGGCTTTTATGTAATATATAGGGCTATTATAAGAATAATTACCAGAGACTATTTTCTGAATTTAAATTTTTATGTATTTTTAGTTCTTATTTTTTCAATAGTTATTAATATATTCAGGGTAATTTATATATATAAAATAGCAAATAAATATAATTCTCCGGCATTTAAGGCTGACCTTATTAATTATTCAGGTGATATTATCAGTTCCATAGTGGTTATTGCCGGACTTGCTTTTGCAAAATACGGCTTTAATATTGCAGATCCTGTGGCGGCAATAATAGTTTCAGTCATAATACTGTTTTTCAGTATAAAGCTTGGAATTAAAACTGTAAGAGATTTACTGGGGTTTGTTCCTGTTGAAATAACCGATAATATTGAGTCAATTCTTGCAGGATTTAAGGAAATCCAGAATATTAATTTTATTAAAGTACAGGAAGTGGGAAATATTAATTTTATAAATATAAGCCTCTCATTAAAAAGCAGCCTCCATCTTTCCCAGGCGGAGTTAATAAAAGAAAAAATAAAAAGCAAACTTAAAAGCAGATTTCCTGAATCAGAGCTTTTAATTGAGACAACCTCCTCTCTTGAAAGACAGGAGCTTGAAGATATTATCAAGGAAGTAGTCTTGAGCAATCCAAAGGTGGTAGATATTCATAATATCTCAATAAGTGATGCAGGGGGAAAACTTAATGCAACAGTTCATCTTGAGCTTTCAAAGGATATAAAGCTTTTTGAAGCGGAAACTCTTACAAAAAAAATTGAAAAGAAAATCATGGATACTGCTTCAGAACTTGACGGAATTTATATTCATATAGAGGTACAGGAAAAAAGCCTGGAAAAATGCCAGGATATAACAAAAACATCAGGTCAACTGATATCAGAAATAAAAGAGAAAGTAAAAGATTACGTAGATCCACAGACATGTCATAAGTTTACAGTTCTTTTAAAAAATGATAAATACAATGTCTCTTTTCACTGCAGATTTAACAGAAATCTTGAAATTAATGAAGTCCATCTTAAAACAACTGAAATGGAAAATCATATAAAAACTGCCTTTAAAGACATTGATGAACTTACCATTCATGCCGAACCGGAAAAGCTTCCCTAAGTGAAGCTAAATTAGCAGAGCGCGTATGCCATTAATTTTTTTGAATAATAAATAATTACTAATAAAATAATTGTTTATTTGCGAAATAATTTTCATTTTAATTACCAAATAATTTTAAAAAATTTTTAGAAATTCCTTGATTTTTAATTTTTCATGTATTAATATTTGTAAATGTTAGCAGACTGGATATAAGAGTGCTAAATTAAAAATGTCTATTTGTATAATTAAATAATTATGTTGATAGATAATTATTATTAAAAAAACATTTATTATTAAGAAGGGGGTAAATTGATGGGATACAAACCATTAGGCGACAGAATTCTTGTTAAGCCAAAAGCAAGCGAGGAGAAAACAGAAAGCGGTATAGTTCTTCCGGATACTGCCAAGGAAAAACCACAGGAAGGTGAAGTAATTTCAGTAGGTCCCGGTGCAAAGGATGATCAGGGAAAAAGAATTGCAATGGACATAAAAGCAGGGGATAAGGTTCTTTATTCCAAATATTCAGGAACAGAAGTAAAGATAAAGGGTGTGGAGCATCTCATTATCAGAGAAAGTGATGTACTTGCAATAGTCGAGTAGTTTGATTTGAAGTATTTAAGATTTATTTATTAATTTTTAGAAATTTAATTAAAAAGTATTTAAGGTTTTTAATTTTGATTAATTTAAGGAGGATGTTATGGCAAAAGAACTAAAATATGATGAGTCAGCCAGAAGAGCGCTTGAAAGAGGCGTTAATATCATAGCTGATGCAGTAAGAATCACTTTAGGTCCCAAGGGCAGAAACGTGGTTCTGGAGAAAAAGTACGGTGCTCCAACTATTACAAATGATGGTGTTACAATTGCAAGAGAAATTGATGTGGAAGATGTATTTGAAAACACCGGCGTTCAGTTACTAAAGGAAGTAGCTACAAAAACAAATGATGTTGCAGGTGACGGAACAACAACAGCTACTCTTCTTGCACAGGCAATGGTTAAAGAAGGTTTAAGAAACGTTGCTGCAGGCGCAAACCCATTGCAGCTTAAGAAAGGTATTGAATTTGCTGTAGATGCTGTTGTTAAGGAAATAGGCAAGTTATCCAAGGATGTTTCAACAGACAAAAAGAAAATTGCAGAAGTTGCTGCAATTTCTGCTGCTGACTCTGAAATAGGACAGACAATAGCTGATGCAATGGAAAAAGTTGGAAAAGACGGAGTTATTACAGTTGAAGAATCCAACAAATTCGGAATTGATATTGAACTGGTTGAAGGTCTGCAGTTTGACAAGGGTTATCTTTCACCATATATGGTTACAGATCCTGACAGAATGGAAGCAGTTTTAAATGATCCTTACATCTTAATTGCAAATCAGAAAATTGCTGCAATAAATGACCTTATTCCTATTCTTGAAAAAGTTATGAAGAGCGGTAAACCATTATTAATCATAGCTGAAGATGTTGAAGGTGAAGCACTTGCTACAATAGTTGTAAATAAATTAAGAGGAACAATAAACTGTGTTGCAGTTAAAGCTCCAGGTTTTGGCGACAGAAGAAAAGCAATGCTTGAAGATATCGCAATAGTTGCCGGCGGCAAAGTAGTAAGTGAAGAACTTGGTATGAAGCTTGAGAATATAACAATGGATATGCTTGGCCAGGCAAGACAGATTAAAGTTGACAAGGAAAATACAACAATTGTTGAGGGCAAAGGTTCAGTAGATGCTATTAAAGGAAGAATCAAACAAATTAAAACTGAAATTGAACAAAGTGATTCGGACTTTGACAAGGAAAAACTTCAGGAGAGACTGGCTAAACTTGCCGGCGGCGTTGCAGTTATTAAAGTTGGCGCTGCTACAGAAGTGGAACTTAAGGAGAAAAAACACAGAATTGAGGATGCACTTTCAGCTACAAAAGCTGCTGTTGAAGAAGGAATAGTGCCTGGCGGCGGCGTAGTACTTGTAGATGTTATTAAGAAAGTTGACCTTAAATCTATTTCAGGCGATGTCCTGACCGGTGCAATGATTGTTATGAAGTCACTTGAAGAGCCTTTAAGACAGATTGCAAACAATGCAGGACTTGAAGGTTCAGTTGTAGTTGAGAAAGTTAGGACACTTCCTGATGGTGAGGGCCTTGATGCCTTAACAGGAAAGTATGTCAATATGATTGAAGCTGGTATCATTGACCCTGCAAAAGTTACAAGAAGCGCACTTCAAAATGCTGCTTCAGTTGCAGCACTGCTTCTGACAACAGAAGTTATTGTTGCTGAAAAGCCTGAGAAGGAAAAAATGCCTCCAATGCCTCAGGGCGGAGGATATCCAGGCGGAATGGGTATGTAATGTAAGCCAGGCTTCAAAAAAGTATAGATTTAAACGTTATGGTTTAAATAAATTCATAAGAGATGGCAGTTTTCTGCCATCTCTTATTTTTTACGTCCAGAAATATTTGTTTTATTGACACTTTAGGAATTTTAAATAATATTCAAATAAAGTATTTTCTTATCCATATAATCGGTTGTGACTGCCAAGAGCAACAAAAATTACCTCTTTGTCATCGTTTAATTTATAAACTGCCCGAATATCTCCAGAGATATTGATACTTCTATAACCGTACCATTTGCCTTTGAGCGGGTGATTATTTAGTTTAGGATGATAGGGATTATCATAGAATAATTTTAACCGTTCTTGAAAAGATGCTTTTATTTTCTGGTCAAAAAGTTTGTAGTCTCTTACGAATCTTTTATGAAATCTTAGTTTCATCTATCGCTTTTTGTTCAAGATAGGAGATAGCTTTTTCAGCACTGTCGAAACGCGGTGATAGATTCCTATCATTTGAAATATCTTTTTCTACTTCGTCTAAAATCTTTTCCAGCTCAGGGCTCATTGAATAAGCAAGAGAGAAAGAAAATTCACGGGTTCGAATAAATTGCCGAAGGTAGGCATTTACTAAAGTGCTCAAAGGTACCCCTAATTCATGAGCTAACTTTTGAGCTTTTTCTTTAATTTCTTTGTCGGTTTTAATGTTTATGACAGTTTTCATATTACCATTGTATATACAACAGTTATAAATGTCAATTACTATAGCGGAAAGACTTACAAGTCACAGTAATCATTATAAATTAAATTGATATTTTAGTTGTGGACAAATTTGTCAACCAAATTAAAAGTTAAAATATTGACTAAAATAAAATTTAAAATTAAATTATAAAATACTTATCTTTAGTATAATAATTATTAATATTTATATTTATATGAATAATTTATTATATAATTATAATTTAAACGAAAACTATTCCAGTTATAAAATAATTATTGCCGATACTGATCTTAATACTTTTAATGAGTTTGCAAAAATAAAAGAAGATTTTTGTTTTATAAATCTAAGCAGTGATTTTGCTGTTAATTTTGTTCTGGAATATGAAAAGATTAATTATTTACTGATAAGCAACAGAATAGGCAATTTAAACAACTTAATAAATAAAGCTCAAAAGAAGAATGTCAAAGTTTTTATCCTCGGCAAAGATATCGAATATCCCCTAAATTTTGAAAAAATAAGAAATATATTGATTAGTGAAATTAATGATAATTTAAAATCCGGCAATAAAA
>JAMCSM010000002.1 GCA_023380915.1 Actinomycetota bacterium
CACAGGGTTTATCAGCTTTAAAATCATATATCCCTAAATTGGCACACAGCAGGCCAAAATCGTGTAAAGTATAAACAATAGGTATTTTAAAAGAATAAATTGAATTTATGGGAGCCCATGAAAGAGCCTTGGATACTCCATGAAAATGAGCTACATCAGGTACCCAGGCTGTAAAAAGTTTTTTTAAACTTTTTACAGCCTGCCAATTGTATGTGGCGGAAAACATAGAAAACAATTTATTTTTGCTGTTTAAAATATCATTCTGATTCAGGCAAATTATTTTTTTAAGAGATGCACCAATTAATTCAGGACTTACAGGTCCGACCGCTGAAAAAAATATTACCTCATGTCCCCTTTTTGAAAGATTTATTGCACTTTCAATAGCGACTTTTCCTGCACCGCCTTCAACATACGCATAATCATTTAAAATTAATATTTTTAATTTTTCCATTCTATATTAACAACCTGTTATTCCGGATTTAACCGGTTTATTTTTAATTTATGTATCGGATAAAACCATACTAGACAATCAGGTTTTTCAGCTTATCAAATCTTGCATCCCAGGAATTTGCTTTTGCAAATTCTATAAGCTTATCACTTGAAAGTTTTTCCCCGGAAGTTAAATTTAAAAATAAATTCAATCCCCTTACAAAATCATCAATGTCTTTTGCCAGATAAGCAGGACTATTAATAAGTTCCAGTTCTCCCCATTTCGTAGCTACCACCGGTATCCCACAAGCCAGATATTCATAAAGTTTTATAGGGTTTACAGATTTGACTACCGGATGAGCGGTATCGAAAGTTATTATGCCAATATCAGAGTTATAAATGTATTTGGGAACTTCGCTATAATCCCTTTTCCCAAGCAGGAAAATATTTTTTTCATTTTTTAATTTCGAGACATCAATGTTGGGGCTGCCAATAATAACAAAGGAAATCTGCCTGCATTTTTTCGCAACTTCTACTAAAAAATCTGTTCCAAACCATTCGTCAACTGCACCGACATATATTGCTATTGGTTTTGGTATTTTCCTCAGGTCTCCGGGAATCTCCCTGCCTGAATTAAGGAAGTGGTTAATATCAACCCCATTTGGTATGTATGATGCTTTAGTCTCATAACCGCTTAAATAAGATTTTAAAGATTCGGCAGTATAAATAATAATATCAACCTGATTTTTTAATTTATCTTCCAGCAATTTAATATTCCTATTACTTTTCTTAAATGCATCCAGTATATCCGATACTCTGAATAATGATTTTTTATATGTAATATTATTTATCCAAAAGTACTGCACAACTGAATCAAACCACAGCAAATCAACATTTCCAAAACCCAGACTTTCTGCATATTTAACAATATTGGGAAGTGTAAATTTATACCAGTTGTTTGCAACAAACGAGCTGTTAAAAATTGGTTTTTCATTAGGAGTCATTAAGCTCATAGGAACATAAATGCTTATATTATCATCACCGCTTTTTATAAACCTTTTATAAATGTTATATCTTTCAATCAGCTGTTCCTTGTTTTTCATCAAAAAATGCCATGGAGATATGGGGTCGGATATAAATAAAACTTTCCATCCATTTTTTGCGAACATTCTGGCAAAATGATGGCTTCCAACCTGAAAAGGTGAGGTCCAGTAATTTGAAACTGCCATTATAACTTTTTTAGCCATATTAACGGTAATTTTTATTTATTTAACATGTTAACGATGCAATTTAAATATATATTTAATTATTTTTAAATTACCATCTTTTTAAACAATTTTTCTACTTCTTCTACAGCATAATCATATTTCTCATAAGCAAAAACAAAAAGAAATTCAACAGGCGCATCTGTTTCCATCGAATACTTGATAACATTGGCTTCAATCTTTTCTCCGTATCCATGGGAAATTAATCCTTTCTCTATGGTTAATTTCAAATTATTTATATCTTTGGAAGGACTATTCACGGGATAAATTTTAAAATGTTTTCTCCGATCCATACTTACGTCAACTGCCAAACTGCTGTCATCAGCTTCAAAAATAAGATTATTATTCAGATGAAAATACAGGTCAAAAGAATGTTTACCTTTTCCTGTAAGTATATCCCTTACAAACCAGCTCAAATCCGTTTTATTAAAAATTATCTGACGCCTATGTATAACTGGATTTTTAAGGCGTAAATAACCATAATGTTCTGCATCCAGAAAATCATAAGTATCTTTTGAATTCCAGCAATTAACTTTAACTTTTGCATCATTTTTCAGTAAAAATAAACTTTTGCTGTTAAACCTGTTTTGCTCTGTACTATCTACAACAACCGTGTTGTGAAAACAGGCAGATCGAAACTTATTTCGAAATTCAGGGGTGGGCGTGTATAGATATGAACCGGGGTCAACTATGATATCTGACCTGTTGACATTAAGCTCAAAGCTTAATTTATCATTATGAGCATGACCTCCATCGCCATTTTGCCCGTTGGAACCGGCAGAGACAATCAAATAATTTCTTTTATGCCTCATTACAAACAAACCTGCTTCAGTAAAAGCCCGGGTTCCAAGATTATCTATGCTGCCGGCATTGATATCCTGCCAAATCTTATGGCCTGTTTTTCCAAAAATCCACAAAGCTTCTTCAGCAAATTCAAATTCTTTGATCTTAAAGTCAGCTTCATTGAAGAATATGGCTCCTATTGTCAACAGGTATGTCATTTCCAGAATTTTTCTTCTGCCAAATATATGGAATCTGCCATTATCATTATCACCAATCTGCGGCATCATACCATCTGGTTTTAAAACAAATAAGACAAATTCAAACATTTTATAAAGCCTGTCAATAAAATTGTTGCCAAATAATTTTTTTCCAATTTCAATGAAATTATTTTCTTTGGAATTATGTTCAGACTTTATAGCAATTATTGTTGGAAATAAAAATAATTCCAATACCAGCCTGTGATAGCAGGTAGATGCCTCGAAATCCGAACCATCGGGATAAATCTGCTCCATCATCTGTCTTTTTAACTCTTTTTCTGCAAAATCAACCCATTTTTTGCCTGCAAAAGTACTTTTAAAGAAAATCCCCGAATAAAGCAAACCAGCAATATTTGAAAGATAATGATTGGTCTTAACACTTAATATCTCTTTTTCAAGGTTATTTTTTATATGGACACCATGAGCATAAACACTTTTAGAAAATTCCAACAAAAAATTATCATTGACTAATTTCGAATCTTTGAAATAAGCGAAGCTTAAAATCCAATTACAAATTCTGATAGCTACATCCATGGTGCAACTCCAGTTAACACCGAATTGAACGGGGTTGTTCGTTATCCAGTCAATAATCTGATAAATAAATTCCCTGGTATATCTTTCATCACCGGTCAGCCAGTAAGCTTGCCCCAAAGTTACCAGATGACAGCATCTTGAAAGTTCCCAGGGAACTTTGACGTCAACCCCGGGTAAATCTCCGTATTTTATCTTTTTATACCATACCTCATTATCCCATCTGTAGCCCGATTTAAAATCAATGTGCCAGTCAACAGGTTCATAATTATCCCTGTCACCAAAGATTTTATTGCCGATATCATTTTCATAAACATCGGCCAGATCATTAAATATCAAGGAAACTCTGTCTTTTATATTTTCTTTTATTTTTTCCAGATCTTTTTCATTTATATTCATATAATAGGAAAATCCTTCAATACCTTTGGCTTTTAATCCGTAAGATATCTTTATCCTTCCGGAGCCCAGAATATCAAAAAAGTGTTCGCAAACGTCATTGGCATCCTGAATAATCTCCCCTGCATTGTGAATGTTTTCAGAAATAAAATTTTTATCTTTTATATTTATAATGTTATTAAAGATGCCGTGCCATTTCTCATCAAACATACTTTTACCGAAAGTCTGCCAGTCTTTAATTTTAAATTTTTTCATGAATAATAAATCAGATTTAAAATCATTATTTTTGTTGATTTGTCTCAAAATAAAAGAGTCTCTTACCATATTGAAGATTTTAATAATAGCCTTGAAGGGGAGCCTGAATAGAGATTTAAATTTGAACTTGATGCTTTTTTTAAGATCCAATTAATTTTTACTTTAATTTTTACTAATATTTCTTGAATATATTTTATACTAAAATAACTTAATTTGATAACTGGATTT
>JAMCSM010000003.1 GCA_023380915.1 Actinomycetota bacterium
ACATCAAGTTTGAGCAGCGGATTAGAGATTGGCAGTGAAAGAACTACAGATGTATATGCACTTGGCAGTACAGAAAAGGGATTAAACATATTCAGGAATCTAAATACTTCATCTCAATATGGTGAAAGCGGAAGCCCGGTTGTTAATGAAAATGGAGAAGCAATTGGAATTCTTGTTGCAGTCGGACTCAAGTATGCTCCAATCCAGCTTGTTCTGGATAGAATCGATAATCAGAAAAACGAAGATTAAAAAAGAAAACATTTTTGAAAAAAAATAACCCGGTTTTAATTTCATCCGGGTTATTTTTTTACCAGATAAGCTAATCAGGCGTCCAGCTGTGGGCTCTTTTTAGCTGTCATTTATTTCCCTTTTTATTTTCTTATTATTAATTTATTTTTTATTAAGTTGAATTTAAAATTATTTTATTTATTTTTTTTATAAAAATGTATAATTTATAATATTGATAATTTATTAATATTTATATTAATAATTAAATTATTAATTTTTAAATACTGTTGTTAATACCCTTCTTCCTCCATTATCTGAAACTCCGACTCCGATTATTCCATAACCCTGTCTTAGAATATTTGCTGCATGCGAGGGGCTATTCATCCATGCATTCATGAATGCATCGGGAGTTCCGAAATCAGCCGGCATTGATTGTGCAAGATTTTCACCTGCTTTGCTGTATTTGATTCCATTTTCCCGTAAAATCTTTAATATATTTTTCCCTTCAGGTGTATAGTGTGCAAAATAGTTTCTGTTCAACATGTCCGAGCTTCTGCTTCTGGAAATATCTGTTAACATCTGATTCGGAGTAAGAGCATTCAGTCCATTGCTTACTCTTGTTGTATTTATGAGATAAACAACTGTTGATTCAAAATCACTTAAATTGACTTCGCCATTTTGCGGCTGGGCTGACTCCGTATCTTGAGTGCTATTTGCCTGGTTATTATCTGACTCCTCAGCAAGAACTCTAATGTTCCCGGAAGCATAGCTGTGCTTGGAATAGAAACTTACTGCAAGTGACAGAACTAAAATAAAAGAAAGAAAAATAACAAAAGCCTTTACAATATTACTTTTAAAAGTTTTTTCGATTTTTGCGTCCAGCATAAAAATCATCTTTAACCCCCATTAAAATAAAAAACCGCAGACTTTAGAGGCATGCGGCATTTAATCACTAAAAATTTAATAATAAATAAAAAAGCCATTTAGCAACAAGACTAAATGGCATGTTTGAGAATATCTGAATGGAAAACTTTAAGTAAGAAAGCTCAAATTCCCAAATAATAGCCGGTTGCACTATTGGCTACTTACATTTCTAAGTGCCCAGTTAATGAAAAGTAAGTCAATGCCTCTATTAATTAAAAAGAATTATTAAATTATCAAACAAACTAAAAATACTTGTATTAATACTTTTGGTGTTAATTATATTAACAGTTTTATATAATGTCAAGAGAAATCATAGAAAATTTTATAAATTTTTTATAAGTAATATAAAATATTTAAATGTAATCTAATCTAATAAAAATAAATGATAAATACTGAATACTTGATAACTGATAGTGATAAATATAACAATTTGTGGTTGGTTGTCATTAATTATTATCCTGAAAACTTTGGTTTAAAATAACCTGGAATAAGTTATTCGCAGCCGGTTTTATATTTGGAAGAAGTAGTTGTATAATTTAAAAGGAATGAAAGAGGATACCGACAAAACAAAAGAAGAGTTAATAGAAGAACTAAAAAATTTAAGGAAAGATTTAGAAAGACTAAAAAATTTAGCTCAAAATAGATTCACGCGTTATTGCTTTTATGACAAATTGACTCACCTTTTTAACCGGGCATATTTTGAAGAAGAATTGCGGAGACTTGATACTATCAGGCAGCTGCCACTAAGCATCATAATAGGAGACATAAATGGATTGAAACTTGTAAATGATGCATTTGGTCATAGAGAAGGAGATAAATTGCTTGTAAAATCCGGAAGATTCTTAAGGGAAAGCTGCCGAAAAGAAGATATAATCTCAAGATGGGGAGGCGATGAATTTGCAATTCTTTTACCAAAGACGTCTTTGGAAGCCGCTGAGGAAGTTATATCAAGAATAGAAGATTGCTGTAAAAAAATTTATGATACCAAAATACCCCTGAGCATTTCTCTAGGTGTTGCCTGCAAAGTTGATCAGGAGCAAAATATAAATTTGATTTTAAAAACAGCTGAAGAAAACATGTATAAAAAAAAGTTCAGGGAGACAATAGATATTTCAAATTCAATAATCTCTTATCTTGAAAATTCATTATGGGAGAAAAGTCATGAATCCAAAGAAGATCTGGACAGGATTAAAAAACTTGCAATTAAATTAGGTAAAAAAATTAATCTAAATGACAGTGAAATTGAAAAATTGGAATTGCTGGCTGCAATACATGATATCGGAAAGGTTGCAATACTTGAACATATTCTGGATAAATCAGCTGCCCTTGATGAAAAAGATTGGGAAATTATAAGAAAACACTCTGAAGTAGGATACTACATTGCAAAATCATCTGAAAAATTGGCTACGGTAGCTGAGGCTATAATGACACATCACGAATGGTGGAATGGAAAGGGTTATCCCTTTAATTTAAAGGGGGAAGGTATACCCGTAATTTCGAGGGTAATTTCAATTGTAGATGCATATGATGCAATGATAAATGATAGGCCTTTCAAAAAAGCGGTAACCAGTGAAGAAGCAGTCAAAGAATTAAAGAGACTGGCGGGCAAACAATTTGATCCCAAATTTATAGATGCTTTTGTAGAAATTATTGGATCAGAAAATAATTGATGAATGATAATACAATTGGAAGATAAAATAACCTGTAATTTTAATGTGTAATTTTAATGATGATCTTATAGAAATTAACTGAAATTAAAAAAATCCATGATCAATATCTCAAAAAATTTTAATAAATTTAAAGAATTAAAAAGAGATCAGAAGATTGAAATTTCAAGAAAAATCATTGAAAAATTTAAAATGAAAGATTTGCCAGGTGAGGGAGGTTTCTTTATTGAGACTTTCAGATCTGATGAGCTGCTGTCCAACTCAAAAAATTTATCTACTTCTATTCTTTACATGATAACATCCGAAAGTTTTTCATCACTTCACAAACTCCCTTCCTGGGAAATTTATCATTTTTATTTGGGTGATCCGGTTTTAATGCTGAATTTATGTCCCGAAGGCAGATCTGAAGTGATTTCACTTGGCAGTGATATATTTGATGGTGAGAAAATACAATTTGCAGTTCCCGCCAATACCTGGCAGGGTTCTTACCTTAAAGATGGTGGAGTTTTTGCTTTAATGGGTACCACAGTGTCTCCAGGTTTTCGTTTTGAAGATTATGAAAAAGCAACACCATTAAGAGAAGAACTAATAAAGGAATATCCTGAAGTTTCAGACATGATAGAAAAACTTACCTGAATTGTTCAGTTTTTTAATTTTTAACCAGTTCGGCAATCTTTTTTATGTGAGCAGGCGTGCTTCCACAGCATGCCCCTATAATTGACGGTTTGTATTTTAGAATTTCTTTAAAATTAGCAGCCATTATCTCAGGCGTTTCATTAAATTTAGTTTTTCCTTCAACAAGCACCGGAAGACCGGCATTAGGTTGAACCAGCAGCTTCGCATTAGGGTTGGAATCTCTTAGTTTCCTTACTATATCTATCATTGGACAGGAACCGACACCGCAATTTGCCCCGATAATGTCACAGCCGGCTGAGATGAGATCAGCACCAATACTTTCAGCTTTGTTTCCCATAATTGTTACACCATTTTCCTTAAAGGTGAGCGTGCAGGCAACGAGGATATCATCATTTATTTTTCTGGCTGCTTCAACTGCAGCCAGAGCTTCACGTATATCCATCATGGTTTCAATTATCAAAAAGTCGATGCCTGTTTTAATTAATATATCAATTTGTTTTGCAAATGAACTGACTGCAGATGAATATTTTAATTCACCATAAGGTTCCAGCAATTTTCCTGAAGGTCCAATATCACCAGCAATAAATAGCTCATGCTTGCCGGGAAACTTTTCCCCATAGAGTTGTATGGATTGTTTTGCGGCACTTACTGCATTTTTATTGATTTTATCGATCTCATGAGACAGACCCATAGATTCAAGTTTTATAGAATTAGAGCCCAGTGTATTTGTCATTATTATATCCGAGCCTGCTTCAAGATAACTCAAATGGATATCTATTATTTTTTTAAAATCAACAGAATTAACATTCAAATTTAAAGAATCAGGACTTCCTTTATGACCAGATTCCTGCAGAAGCGTTCCCATTGCACCATCACTGACCAGAATTTTGTTTTCAAGAATTTCCGGTAGTTTTGTTTTATTTTTTGAATTTACACCCATTTTAAAAAAGGTTGAATTATTTATTTCTTCTGGTCCATCTGGTTTTCTTAAGCATTTTTTTATGCTTTTTCTTTCTCATTTTCTTTTTTCTTTTTTTGATGACTGAGCTCACTGTGCGTTGTCCCCTTTTGAATTTTTTATGTTGTATATCCCGCTTAGTTAACCAACAAAGAAGCTATTATATCAAAATAAAATAAAAATAGTAACAGGAATCAATCTTAATCGGGAATAAAAAGTAGCTTTTCGAAAAGAAAGAATTAATATGGAAATATCTTTATAAAATATTTTTAAAATATTAATAAAATTTAAAATAAAAAAGAAATTAAACTATTCTGAAATTATTTAATAAATTGATTGACAGCACTATATATAGTGTTATATTATAGTTACTAACACAATATATATAGATTATTGTTTTAAGTTTGGATTTGTATTTTTTGAAAATTAATATCAAATTGTCATATGCGGCAAACCAATCTATTTCGTAATTAGTTGCATAACTGTCAGATAATGCAGTTTTAAGATTCAGGTTGGTATTCAAATTTCAAACATAATTTTTTAAGGGGAAAAAATGGATGAAATTAAAGGTTCCAAAAATACGGAAATAAAAAACAGGGCAGCTGGCCCGGATTTGTTGAGAGAGACAGAAGATTATTACAACAATAAAGTTTTGAATTTATCCCGTAATGCAATAAAAGTTCTGGAGAAAAGATATCTTAAAAGGGATGAAGAAGGTGTATTGCTGGAAACTCCAAAAGAAATGTTTATCAGGGTGGCCCGCAATATTTCTTGGGCTGAAAGAAATTACGGGAAACCTCCAGAAGAGATAAAAGAAATCGAGAAGCAGTTTTTCGATATAATGGCGGAGCTTGATTTTCTTCCAAATTCTCCGACGCTGATGAATGCCGGTAAAGAACTTCAGCAGCTTGCGGCATGCTTTGTCCTGCCGGTCGGAGATTCAATGGAAAAGATTTTCGAGGCTTTGAAAGAAACTGCTTTGATACAAAAATCAGGGGGAGGTGTCGGTTATTCATTTTCACATATAAGGCCAAAAAATGATGTGGTTCTTTCTACGAAGGGAGTTTCAAGCGGGCCGATATCATTTATGACTGTTTTTAACGCAGCTACAGATACGATAAAACAGGGGGGTACAAGAAGAGGTGCAAATATGGGTATATTGAGAGTCGACCATCCTGATATTCTTGATTTTATTACTGCAAAAGAAGATAATTCAAAACTTACAAATTTCAATCTTTCCGTTGGTGTTACGGAAACATTCATGAAAGCTGTAGAAAATAATGATGAGTATGATGTCATCAACCCCAGAACCAAAGAAGTTCAAACCAGGTATAAAGCCAGGGAAGTTTTTAAAAATATAGTTTATCATGCATGGAAAAATGGTGATCCCGGAATCGTGTTCCTTGACAGGCTGAACAGGGATAATCCTACGCCAAATGCAGGGGTTATTGAAAGTACCAATCCCTGCGTGACAGGAGAGATGTTTATTTCAACTGACCAGGGATTTATAAAAGCCAAAGAGTTATATAGCAAGATTGAAAATGGCGAGAATATTAAACTGTGTTTTGATAAGCGGGCTTTAGATTATAAGATTTCACAAAGAATTGAAAATTCAGAATTAGAAATTTTTGAAAGCGAAAATATAAAAGCATGGAATAGGGGTCTGAAAGATGCTTATAGATTAAGGACTTATTCAGGTTATGAAGTTGAAGCTACATCGGAACATAAAATCCTGACCATTTCGGGTTATAAGGTAATTAAGGATTTAAAAAAAGATGACGAGGTTTTAATCCAATCATTTGGAAAGTTTAAATTTAATAAAAAAATATTTTTAAATGGCAAAGTTAAGGCATTGAACAATTTAACTACCAGAAAAATATTGAATTTACCGGAGTATTGGAGTAAGGAATTAGGGGAAATTCTGGGCTGGCTGATTGGCGATGGCTGGATCAGGGATGATAGAGTCGGATTTACATTTGGAAAAGAAGATAGTGAAATTATATCTTATTTTAATAATATAATCAGTAATTGGTATAATTATAGGGTAAAAGAAATTGTCAGAGAAAATGGAGTTACTCATCTTTCATTTCATTCCAAAGCATTTATTCAATTCTTTAAAGAATTAGGTGTTAAAGTTTGTAAATCTGTTGAAAAGCAGGTTCCTATTAGCCTGTTTAATGCTCCTCGGGAAGCCGTTATTGGATTTTTGCAAGGTATTTTCAGTTCTGATGGAAATATCGATGATACTGATGGTACTATTAAAATTAGTTCATCTTCAGAAACCTTATTGAAAGGTATTCAGGTACTTTTATTAAATTTTGGTATTAAATCCAATATTTTGAGCAGAAAATATTCTTTTTCAAAAAATTTTTCTTATGTCAGGAAAAATGGAGAAGAAAAAAATTACAGATCTGCATCAGACAATTATTTTGAGTTGTTCATATCCGGTGGTATTTCGAAGAAAAGATTTCAAAGTGAAATAGGATTTTTACTGAAAAGAAAGAATAAACTGCTCGGGTCTTTTAAGTTTGAAAAACTTTCGCCTGAAAATTATTATAATAAGTTCATAGATAAAGTTGAAAGTATTGAATTTACAGGTAAGAAAGAAGTTTTTGATTTTAATGAACCAATCAGTAATTCTTTTATTGCAAATGGGATAATTGTAAGAAACTGTGGTGAACAGCCTCTTTTGCCTTACGAAGCTTGTAACCTGGGATCCATAAATCTTGCTCACATGGTAATGGAGGAAGATGGAACAGTAAAAGTAGATTATGAAAAACTAAAAAGAGTTATTCATACATCGGTAAGATTTTTAGATGATGT
>JAMCSM010000004.1 GCA_023380915.1 Actinomycetota bacterium
AAAATTTATAAAATGATTATACTTTTTATTAAAATTGTCTTCCATCAATTTGATAACAGCAACTGCCGTTGCGTTTTTAGGAACTAAATAAGTATCTGGAAATAAATATCCCTCTTTAGCGTATTTTAAAAACTCGATTTCCGGAATATCTAGGTTTTGAGAAACAACCTGAGCCACTTCTTCCTTTCGAGTTCCCTCAATTATCGTTAACCAGACATCAAGCGTCCCATGTGTTAGAAGCTTTGCTATTTGATTTGCATCCATTGAAGGAGACAGTCTAAAATCTCCAGCCTGTATTTTTTTATCCAAACCCAGTTTTTTTTAAGAGGATGAAAAAAATCACCTTACTCCTTATTAATTTCTGATCGGATAGATTATTGATAATATTATCTAAGCCCTCTCCCTTTTTAATAACAAAAATTTTAGTTGAATTATCGCTTGCATTAGCTGGAAGAACACCTTCCTTATAATAAATAACTGAACAAGATAAAGTAACGATAATAATGATCGACAATATTAAAATTCTTTTCATAAAGATTATTCTATCTCATAAACCGGAAAATTTTTAAAGGTCATTTCAGCTTCTTTAATCTTATATTTGTCTTTGGCATATAATTGAATCAGAGGCTCACCTTTGTCTACGAACTCATCCAATTTCTTCAAAAGATAAAGCCCGGCAAATTTATCTACGGGTGCCCCCAAAATTTTAGCTAATGTATTTAAATTATAATTATTGATTTCTTTAATTTTACCTGATTTTTGCGATCGGACCTCGATAATATGCGAGTTTATCTTAAACTTAGATGATGAGATGTCGTAATCACCTCCCTGGGCTTTAACAATTTCCCTAAATTTAAGTAAGGCCTTTCCGCTAGTTAGGATATCTCTCGCCTGTTCTTCTCCGTTCATTTTATATTTTTTATTATCTAGACAAAGATCAATTAGTTTTCCGGCGAGGCGCAAGGCTTTAGCTTCAAGTTTTAGAGGTCTTTCTTTTTTCTGTTCCAATACATAAAGCACATCTCTGGCTTCAAGCGCAGGTCCGACTCCCCTACCGGCAGGCTCTAAAGTTTCGTTAATATCAAATATCATTTTCATTTTAAATTTATTTGCTATCTCCTTAAATTTATAAGCAACTTTTTCAGCATCAAAAAAATGCCTTATTTTCATTGTTTTTCCTACCGGAATATCTAGAATAAGGTGTGTTGCACCAACAGCAATTTTTTTAGCCATAATCGATATAATCACCTTATCAAATGATTCAAAAGATAAAGGCTCTTCAACCCGTATAATTACATCATCAGCCGGAGCAATCCCAAGACGTCCATTCCAGACTATACATCCACCCACATCATTTACTATTTTTTTTACTTCTTTTATTGATAAATTAACATTTGCTAGTACTTCCATAACATCCGCAGTCCCTGCAGGTGATGTAATTGCCCTTGAAGATATTTTAGGAATTTTAAAACCTGCAGCAGCAATAATCGGCACTATTATTAAGGTAGTTCTCGTGCCTGCGACTCCGCCTGTCGAATGTTTATCGGCAACAACCCCATCAAATTTAAGCTGATTTCCGGTCTCAACCATCGCTTTTGTAAAGTAATAAAGTTCTTCGGCAGTATAACCTTCCTTAAAAGAAGAGGCAACAAAATATGCGGTTAAAACATCACTCAAATGATGATGACCAATCTCATCCATCAAGTTGTATATTTCATGGTAGGTAAGTTTTCTGCCGACAAGTTTCTTTTGAATCGATTTTATAGCTTCTAGTTTTATCTCATCATTCATAGCTTGTATAAAATTCTAATACTTTTTTGCGATATTCTCTTGCCTTTAATATTAATTTAGTTACAAGATATATCTCTCGAATATTGAAAAACCAGGCTAAAAAAATATAGATGGAAAAATAGACGCAAACGCTCGTAACAAGCAAGAGAAATACATTAATTGTATATGACGTATCAAAAATTAGACCATCTAGAAGTTTAATGAGATAATAAGCCACAATTGATGAAATTAAGGTCGCGACAACCATTTTAGTCGACTCTACAAACAACGTCTTAAAATCAAATCCCTCTATCTTTTTCGAAAGTAAATAAAGCAAGACCACAACATTTATAATCATTGAGATGGAAAACGAAATCGCAAGCCACCACACAGGCATTTTCAAAATAAAAACAAAGGTCAAACTTAAGGCGGTATTTAATATTGTTGTTAATACGCTTACTATAAACGGGGTTTTTGTATCTAAAAAAGAATAAAAACATCTTGTCAAAAAATAATAGATTGAATGAAAAGGTAATGCCAGAGAAAAATATGATAGCGTTATCGCCGTTGAGACTGTTGCATCCCAATCAAATTTCTGACCACCATAAAACAGTCTGACAATTGGAGTCCGGGCAAAAATCAAGAAACTCATGATAGGAACAATAAAAAAGAATAAGCTGAGAATTGAATCTACGACTATTTTATTGTATTCATCATGACGTCCAGACTGATAAATTTCACTCAAATACGGTAATGAGGCCTGTCCAAAAGCAACACCAATTACAGATACCGGTAAAAGCTGCAGGCGTTGAGCAAAATAGAATACTGTATATGCACCTGTGCCAAGAAGTGATGTCAAGACTAAATCAAAAGTCGCATCGATTTGAGCAACAACAACTGTTAAGCCACGCGGCACAATAACTCTAAAAAAGTCAACAAGTCCAGTAGTTTTCTTAATAATTAGGGAGTAATTAAAATAAGACTTGTAAAGTATGGGAAGTTGGACGATAACAAACAAAAAAGCACCAATAATGACTCCGATTATAGGAGCAAGCAGATGAAAACTAGAATTTAAGGTAACTGCTCCAATAATTATCGCTATATTATAAACAACCGGTGATAAAGCAGGTAAGAGAAATGTTTTATTAGCTTGTCCGATGCCCGTAAAAAAATTACCGATAATTAGAAGAGGAAGTTGGCCTATAAGAAGTAATCTTGAATAGAATATTATGGCTTGTATCTTAGTTTCCGAAAAACCCGGCGTAATTATAGGTATTATTTTGTCGAGAAATATTAATAGGATTACGATAAAAAACGACATTAACACAAGGATCAGATTGAATATCGAGGATATGTTTTCATCCAATTGCTTTTGATTGCCTTGATATTTAATAAATATAGGAATCAAAGAAGAAGTTAAAGCACCAGTAACTAATATTTCAAAAATCAAATCAGGAATTTTAAAAGATGCTAAAAAAATATCCAAGTCCCCTTTAGCGTAAAGGCCTGAAAGTATTCTGAATCTTAAGAAACCGAAAAAACTGGAAACAATTATCATGACGGATAAAATTACTGCGGAAGAAAAGATACTTTTCTGTTTGGCAAAAATAAATTGCCTTGTTTTGTCAAGCAGTTTATTCATACGTAATTATAGTATAGCTTAAAAAAGAAACGTAATAACTGTTTTTTTTAAAAAATATCCCTTGACAAAAGGTACAAAATGGCGTTAAATGGATTTATATGGTTTTTTTTGGTGAATATGCTGTTGCGCTTTCAGATCAAAACAGGATAATTTTACCAAAAAAGATTAGAGCACTTTTAAAAGGCAATCTTTTTATTTTATCAAAATACTCAAATTCATGCTTAGCTGGTTATGATAAAACCAATTGGGAAAGCAGAATAAAAGAATTATCGCAATCATCAATTTTAGACAGTAACCAAGCCGATAAAAAACGATTTATATTTGCCTCAATTGCCTATATTGAGATAGACAATCAAGGCAGATTTGTGATACCAAAAAGTCTTTTGAGCTTTGCCGATCTTAAGGAAAAAATAACGATTATAGGTGTTGGAGATCACTTTGAAATTTGGAACAGCAATAGTTGGATCAAATACAATAAGGAATTGAAATTTTGAGTTTCCAAATTTGATATTGATTTAAATATAATGCATCACTCTGTACTTTTACAACAAGCAATTGAAGCTCTGAACATTAAATCTGGATTATTGTATATCGATGCTACCTTTGGTGAAGGCGGACATTCTATCGAAATATTGAAACATGGAGGTAAAGTTCTAGCTATAGATTGGGATAAAAATCAAATTAATAATTTTATTCTTAGACAGCCTAAGTTTAATTCTGAAATTAAATTTGTTCAGGGCAATTTTGCCAATATCGAAACCATTGCTAAGGAAAATTATTTCAATCCGGTAGACGGAATTTTGTTTGATTTGGGTTTATCTATGTTTCAAATTACTAATTCAAACAAAGGTTTTTCCTACAAAATGGAAAATGAGATCTTAGATATGAGAATAGATCAAACATCGTCATTAAAAGCTTCTGACGTAATTCAAGATTATGATCAGGATCAGCTTTACGAAATATTTTCCAGATATGGTGAAGATATCAATTCTCAAAAAATTGCAAATACAATAGTCAAAATGAGAAAT
>JAMCSM010000005.1 GCA_023380915.1 Actinomycetota bacterium
AATCCCGCCAGATTCTTATAATAGTATTTTATATTTTTATTGTAACATCCCCCGAGTCCCGCTATTATAACTGACAGTTCTGGCGGGATTTTATTGATTATTTTATATAGTTCAAATTTTTTTGTTATCCGGTTTTCTAAATTGTTTTTTAAAACCTCAAAATTTTCAACTGAATCTGTTATTATTGATGCATCTTTATTTTTAATTTTCATATCGAAGCACCATTTTTTTAAATAATCAGGCACTTCATTTTTCATCAACATAATAAGAAAAATCCTCCAGTTTTCCAGATTTGCTTTTACATATTTTTTAAATTCCAGAGTTTTATCCATAATTTTTTTCACAAATTTTAAAAAATCATAAGTCACCGTTAAATTTATCCCGATTTTCTTTAAAGCCCCCAATTCATAAAGTCTCTGAACTGCATTCCAGGGTTTTTCCTCACTTAGTAAAGCAATAATTTCATCTCTTATCCTTATTCCCGTAAGCTCAGACATTATGTCCATTTCCAGAGTCGAACGGGCAAGTTTTTCAGTCAGGCTATCCATTTTAAATCCAAGCCTTTTTTCAAATCTTACTGCTCGGAATATTCTCGTGGGATCCTCAACAAAGCTCATTTTATGCAGTATTTTTATTTTTTTTCCAGCTATGTCTTTCCTGCCGCCAAAAAAATCCTGAATGCTTCCGAAATCATTTTTATTAAGGGATAATGCAAGTGTATTAATAGTAAAATCCCTTCTTGCAAGATCCTGCCTGATATTCCCCATCTCAACCTTGGGAAGAGCTGCGGGCTTGTCATAATACTCCACCCTGGCGCTTGCAATATCTATATGCCGCCCATTTTTCAGCACCAGCACCGCAGTTTTGAACTTCTCATAACTGTCTACTTTTGCTTTTAGCATTTCTCCCAATTTTTTTGCAAAAATAGCTCCATCACCTTCAATTACAATATCCACATCAAAATTATGTATCCCCAGCATGAAATCACGCACTATTCCCCCGACAAGATAAGCTTTGTACTTAAGTCCGAAAGCCAGTTCGGAAACGATCTCAAAAATTCGCAGGATATCTGTGGAAAAGAATACCGCAATTTTTTCTTTTATAAAGAAATCTTCAGCATTTAAATTGAAATTATTTCCTGTATTTTTTTTAAAACGGTCACTATTTTTTTTCTGAAGATACCTTAATATATCCTTTCTGGTTACAATTCCTATAATTTCATCTTTTTGCATTATTGGAATCCTTCCAATACCGTTTTCAATCATCAATCTCTGGATCTCATCTATTGATGTTTCGGGCGTTGCAGTAATGATCCCCCCTGATTTAAAACCTTTTACAGGAGCATGGGATAATCCGTGTTTTATTGCCTTATCAATATCTTTTCTGGTAATTATTCCAGCCAGATTTTTTCCATCATCCAGGATTGGTATTCCTGAATGACCATATTTTTTCAGGATTTCCCCTACTTTCAGGATACTTTCATTTTCGTCTGCAACCCTTACAGGATATGACATAATATCTCTTGCCACACCGGATTTTTTTATGTTTTTGGAAAGAGAAAATTTTATTCTGCTTTCTATTTCTTCAAATGTACGATCTTTGATTACAGCAGAAGAGGCCTGCGGGTGACCTCCTCCTCCAATAATTTCCAGAACCTTTGAAATATCTACTTCCCAATCATCGCTTCTCCCCACGACATATGTTTTTTCTTTCATTTTAACCCAGCAGATTACCACGCTGATATCCTCAATCTGCGATAGTTTTCTTGTCAATACTGAGAGTCCTTCGATAAAATTATCCATAGATGCAAAAGAGATAATGATTTCCTTATCATTTATTCTGATCCTTTTGCAGTTCATTATCAATTTTTCAAGAAGTACATGCTGTGAATTGCTAAGGGATAAATTCAGAAATTTTGAAAGTATGTATAAATTTGCACCTTTGCTCAAAAGATAGGCTGCAGTCTCAAGGTCTTCACCTGATGTGTTCAAATATGTAAAAGAACCGGTGTCCTCATGAATTCCAAGCAGAAAAAGAGTAGCCTCAATCTCCGAGAAGTTTATTTCTTTTTTTTTGAGTAAATCAACAAGGATTGTAGTAGTTGCACCCACATAACGATTATATTTAACTGCAGTTTTGATGTCTTCCTCATATTCCTGATGATGGTCGTATATTATGACTTCGATATTTTTCCTTGTTACAAGTTCTTCAACAGGACCAAGCCTGGATGCAAATTTTGTATCAATTATTATTATTTTTTTAACTGTATTCAAATTTATTTCTTTTGGTTCTTTTAAGGGGGGAAGGCTGTCTTCATTCAATGCAATAAATTTTCTGACGTTTTGATTTATTGAAGTAGGAAGAATAATGGTTGCATTCGGGTATAATTTTTTTGCAGCTACCATTCCTGCAAAAGAATCAAAATCCGAGCTTACATGAGTTACAATTATTTCCATTAGATAATATAAAAACTAAAATTATCATTCCTATGTTAATTTCAAATAAATAGTACCGGCAGGATTACTAATCTGAATATTTTTCATAACATACAACTTCATCAAAAGACTTCCTTCCCCTTTTAGCAGAAGGTTCTCCATTCGGATATCCAAGAGGTGTAAGTGCAACGATCCTGACATTTTCAGGTACATCAAGCAGGTCCTTTACAAGTTTTTCTTTAAATGCACCAATCCAGCAGGTTCCGAGCCCCTGCTCCGTTGCGGCCAGTATAAGATGCTCCATAGCTATTGCAATATCAATCGGGTAGCTGTTCATATATCCACCCATTACGCCATAAGCTTCTTCTTCCTTTGCACAAGCAACAATTATAACAGGAGCTTCTGCTATGAATGATTGGTTATTGCATGCTATTGTCAGATCACTCTTTTTGTATTTATCTTTAACTATTATAAGTTTCCATGGCTGAAGATTTTTTGCAGAAGGTGCTTTTCGAAAAGCATTTAGAATATAATCCAGTTTTTCATCTTCGACTTGCTGTGATTTATATGATCTTATACTTCTTCTATTTGTAATTATTTCCATCAAATCATTGTACTTTCGCATTAAGCTCTCCTATTTTTAATATTGACACTTATCAATTACTAAATGAGATTTTTTATGGACGGAACAATTAAAGTTTTTTACTTCCCTGAATCTTCGATAATATTATAAATATTATCATATCTTTTTTAAATTTAAACCTGCCTTACCGCCCTTCCATACTTTAAAACAATTCCATTATTGATGGCTGGTGCATTCCTGCTTATATAAAGACATAATATTTGAACTTACTTTTCCAGGAGCTCCATCTCCAATTTTATAACGGTCAATTTCTTTTACAGGCATAACTTCCATCAATGAGTTTGTTATAAAAATTTCATCGGCTTTTATAAGATCACCGTAATAGACTTTTCTCTCGCTGACCTTTATTTTATTTTTATGACATATTTCAATAACAGCATCCCTTGCAATTCCTGGAATAATATTCTGAGCCAGTGAAGGTGTGAATACAACATTATCTTTTACTGAAAATATGTTCGATACCGACCCTTCAAGAACTATTCTATTCTTTGTCAGGAAAATCGATTCCTGGGCTCCCTGCAAATATGCTTCATTTTTTGCAAAAATATTTTCAAAATAACTTGTCAGCTTATGCCTGTACAAATCATTCCCGAAAGCATTTCTTTTTATGCCTGATGAAATCAGCCTTACACCATTATTATAGAATTCTTCGGAATACGGTATAAATTTTGATGCAATTATTATTAAATTTGATTTTAGCGAAAAGTCAAATTTAAGTCTTTCTTTATAACCCCCTCTGGTAATCATTATTTTTATATAGGCGTCGCTATTTTTTAACATGTTTTTTTTAAGTAATTTATCGAGTGAACGGGTAATATAACTTTTATCAAAATAAAGGGTGTGCCGCAGTATTTTGGCAGAAGAAATCAGCCTGTTCATATGTTCGTCAAGCTTATACAAAAACCCTTTGTAACTCCGCATGGTTTCAAAAAGCCCATCGCCATATAAAAACCCTGGTTCATTTACCGATATTTTTGTTTTGTTCTTATCTGCAGATCCTGTGTTTATGAAAATATATTCACACATTTTCCTTCTCCGGGGTCATTATTTTAAAAAATCTAATTGCTTCCAAAAGGGCAGACCCTTTATCCATAGTTTCTTTATATTCCTGGACTTCGTCAGAGTCTTCAACTATTCCGCCCCCGACGTTATAGTAAAGCTTTCCGTCTTTTATTATAAAAGTTCTAATAACTATATTCAAATCAATAGTGCCGTCAATACCAATATACCCAAGAGAGCCCGTATAAATATTCCGGGTCACCGGTTCAAGTTCATCAATTATTTGCATTGCCCTGATCTTGGGAGCTCCTGTAATAGATCCACCGGGAAAGGTTGCTTTTATAATATCAGCAAGATCAAACCCTGACCTTATTCTCCCTGTTACAGTAGAGACAGAATGAAAAACACGGGCATATTTTTCAATAACTGCATGTTCTTTTACTTCTACACTTCCGTAATCACAAAATTTTCCAAGGTCATTTCTTTCCAGGTCCACTATCATATTAAGCTCGGCTCTTTCTTTAAGGCTGCTTTTTAATTCATTTATAAATTCCTGGTCTTCACTTTTGTTTTTCCCTCTGGGGCGGGTTCCTTTAATGGGCCTTGTCTGCACAGCTCCATTATGTATATATAGAAATCTTTCCGGTGATGAGCTCCCTATGCTGACTTCCGGAAAGCTTATATAAGCAGAAAATGGTGCAGGATTTTTTTCCCTTAATATATAAATCCCG
>JAMCSM010000006.1 GCA_023380915.1 Actinomycetota bacterium
ACCTTTCACAAAAGTCAAGTATTTCAGACTTGACTTTTGCTCTTTAAGGGGGAACAAGTTCCCCCTTAATCTTCCCCCTACTACGTGGGAAAAGCCTCTTTTCCCACACCCTTATTAAATCTCGCCAGTTCAAATCTCTCAAAGAAGTAAAAATCGCGCCTGGCCAGACTTGAACTGGCAACCTTTGGATTCGAAGTCCACCGCTCTATCCAACTGAGCTACAGGCGCAATAAATATAAAAATTCATGTCCAAAATTATAGTAATAGGAATAAAAATATATGTCAAAGGGCAAATCTGATTTATCTTGGGATTTGAGCTGATAAAAACAATAAGAACGTTTCTACTTTAAAAAATTGAATTTTGTTAAAAGCTGAAAGATAGCAACAGTGAAAACAATACCGCCCATTGCACCAATTATAACCTCATCAATCTTATGAACACTTTTTAAGATTCTTCCATGCACCACCAGTATGGCTAAAAGCAGGACAAGAAAAGAAACCAACGGAGTTTCTTTAAACGTGAGAAAAGAAACTATTGTCCATATACTAAATGCTATCCCGCTATGAATACTGGGCATTCCACCGGAAAAAAAAATTGTTCTTTTTGTAAAGAATTTAATCAGGATATAACTGAAAATAATAACAAAAAATACTATAAGCGTAAAGTACCAGGGTGCATTTGCGATATCATTTAAAATATTTATAAAAAAAGACGGGGAAATCTTTGCAAGAATTATATACCCCGCAATAGCAATACTCCCGATAGCAACAACAACTATTGAGGTAACAATGTCCTTTCTGTAGTCCTTATCCTTATTTCTCGTAATTTTTTGCCCGTATCTATTTAAGAATCTTATCATTTTTTTCTAAGGTATTTTATTGATTTGTATATATTAACACAATTTTTAATTGTCTGCCATAAAATTTTTATAAGCATTGAGCAAACACCTCATTATAAAGTTTCTTTACGTTCTCCCGTGTCTTTGTCATTTTGGGCAAACCCTTATACTGCATGGCTTTTTTAATATCTTCAGTCAGATTAAGTTTATATTGATTTGTTGAATAAATCCATTTCTGTTTTCTCAGGTATCTTGCAATATATTGCTGCTCTGTATGTCCCGGTATAGGTATTAACATAGCCGATTGTTTATCCAGTTCCGCTATTTCCATAATAGTAGTGTATCCTCCCCTTGTAATAATAAATTTTGAGCGATTCATAAGAACGTTCATTTCTTTTCTTGAAGCATAGGATTTAACAATGGTACCGGGGAATAATTCATACTCAAAATTTTCCTCGGGCCTGGCAAGAAGAATTGTTTTTTTTCCGGAAAGACTGCATATCTGTTTCAAAATTTTATTTTCAAGATAATTGGGCCCGCCCGGGGTTGATATTGTTATAAGATAATCTATATCCTCTCTGATATCTATTTTTTCCGCTGCGGCAAGAATACCACAATAGTAAGCAATTTTATTGGTGGCAGGCTGGTTTGAAACGTCTAAACTGCCCAATAAAGAAGCTTCACCGGGGGGATTATCCGGAATTATAACACGTTGAAAATTGGTATGAAAGTATGTATGAAAATACTCGGACCACAGGTCTACCGGCTTAAAAAATAATGGGGCACGAAATCTTAACTGATGATTAATAAAAAAAGAGGGAATATCTTTTGAATAAACACCAAAACGTGCATCACTGATTATCAAATCAAATTTTTTTTGAGACAATATTCTGTCTGTTTCCTTTTTTTCTCCTTGTATTGCCTTTAACATCGCGGGAATATACAGAGCGAACTTAGCCGCAAAAAACGGGGTTGAAGTAAAAGGAGCAGGATAATCTTTAAATTCAATTGTTTCACATTGCGGAAATTCATTATGCAGAAATATAAGAGCTCTTCCGCTTGTAGCAAACGTTACGGCATGTCCTCTTCTTAAAAATTCTTTTGCAATTGGAACTATGCGACTTGCATGGCCTAATCCCCATGAAAGCGGACTGATTAATATTTTAGCCATTGCTTTAGTATATAACGGATACGTGAAAATTGAAAAAAAGTTCTGAAAATGTAAAATAATGTTATGTTTTTAAAATTGTTTCTCACGGTTTTTTCCATATTCTTGATGATGGGGTTTGGTTTTATTGCAAAAAAAATAAGACTGATAAATACAGATACAACAAGAGAGATGTCGCATGCAATCATAAAGTTTTTTTACCCTGCTCTTATATTTTCATCACTTGTAAATAATTTTACGGTTAAATCTTTACTTTTAAACGTAAGTCTGCCTATAGGAACCCTTATTATTATGGTCATAGGGTTTATATACGGACTTTTATTTTCAAAAGTTACTTTATTCACAAATCAAAAAGAAGAAAATTCCTTCAGGTTTTTATGCACAATGAATAATTATACGTTCTTACCACTACCTATAATTTTAATGCTATGGGGAAACAAAGGGGTTGCAATGTTAATATTTTCAAGTCTTGGAGCCGAAATATGCATATGGACACTTGGAATTTTTTCCCTGACAGGCACTACTCTTTCAAGAAAAAATTTAAAACAGGTATTAAGCGTTCCCCTGCTAACGATTATTTTTTCATTTTTTATTATAGTCATAAGGGACAGTTTTCTTGTCAATAATCTTATTTTTATAAACAATCCGATTTTTTCCCAGCTTAGCAAATCTCTTATGTCTGTCCTTGACGTTTTTGGAAAAGCCTGTATACCTATTGCAATGTTTATTGTGGGCGGGAAAATGGCAGAACTTCGCTGGAAATACATGTTTGACGTAAAACTCATCTATCTTTCTGCCATACGTCTGCTTATTATCCCTGCAACTTCACTGGCTGTTTTTTATTTTCTGCCATTTACCAAAAACGTCAATCTTATTATTTCCGTCGTTGCCATTATGCCATCAGCAATAGCAAGCGTATATCTTAGTGAGGTTTATGATTCTGACGTCAGATTTTCATCTAAAGGAGTACTTATTACACACCTGTTTTCCCTGATTACCATACCTTTATGGCTATATTTTATTTTACGTTAGAGAGTTGACGTTTCCTCTTCACCTGTCAGATTTACCACAGAGGAATCTCCAAGATTTATAGCCTGGAGGTTTCCTATAAGATGAGCGGAATATCCAATTACAGAGTTTTGTAAAACAACATTTTTGATAATGGCCTTATCATTTATTATTGAATTACGGACAATAACGTTTGATAAAGAAACCCCCTTACCAATAGAAACATAAGGTCCAATAACGCAGTTTCTTAATTCAGCATCCGGAGAAATATACACAGGCGGATTTATTACCACAGAAAACACCTGATTATATGAAGGCTTATTTTTCTCAAGAAAATAATGATTGGTTTCAAGCAGGGATTCTATCTTGCCGGAGTCAAACCATTTATCAATCTCATAAATAAAAATCTTTTCCCCTTTTTCAATCATTTTCTGTATTGCATCCGTCAATTGATATTCACCTGCTGTTTTAACGTCTTTTTTAATGATTTCATCAAGACATTGAAAAAGAAGTTTGCTGTTTTTAAAAAAATACATACCGCAGATTGCCTTATCAGAAACAAAATCTTTTGGTTTTTCAACAACTTTTTTTATAAGTCCATTTTTATCAATTACTGCCACACCAAACCTTTTTGGATCATTTACTTTTTTCACTGCCACCCATGACTTATTTTTTGAAAGATATTTTTTTACATCTGCCTCTATCAGAGTATCCCCTAAATTGATAAAAACAGGGGAATCCACGTATTTTTTAGTCAGGGAAATGGCATATCCAAGCCCAAGAAAATCTTTTTGTCTGACAAATATACTGTCAATTTCAGGAAAATCTTTTTTTACGTAATTAACTATTTTTTCCCCCAAATGCCCTATGACAAAGATTATTGTTTTTATTTCAAGGCTTTTGATGAATTCAATAAGATGTCCAAGTATCGGTTTCCCGCCAACAGGAAGAAGAACTTTTGGAATGGTAAATGTATGAGGTTGAAGTCTTTTACCCATTCCGGCAACAGGCAGAATGCAGATTATTTTTCCCATGTAAAAATAATAACATCTTTATAATAAAAAGTAAACCCCTTCCGCGTGAATCTTCCACCGGATTTATATAAATTTCAGCAAAAAAAAGTAAAATCCTTTATCCTGTTTTTCCAAAGGTAAGATTTGAAGACCTATTTGAAAAAAATCAAGTCAGAAGTGACCAACCCAACGTACACCCCGAAAAATTAGAAATATAAACAACAATAATAATAATAAACTTACGATTTTTTTGAAAGGAGATGCAATTATTTTAGAAATAAGATTTGTATTAGTACCCATAATGCTTATTACCACAAATTTATTATTCCCATATGCTATCCCGATAAGATCATTATTTATTCCGGAATTTTGCTTTGACCATGTAATTCCATCAAAAGACGTAAGAATCGTTCCTTTATATCCTACAGTCACAAACTTATTGTTCCCATATGTTATATCAAAAAGGTCATTATTTGTTCCGGAATTTTGTTTTGTCCATGTTTTACCATCAGCAGAAGTAAAAATTGTACCAACCAATCCTCCAGATATACATTCAACGTTCTCATAGGTTGTAACGTTAAACCAATGAGATATTCCGGTTTTTTGTTTTGTCTCTGCAGTTTGAACCAAAGAATATTTTAAAAGTGCCAAAACAGATAAACCTAAGAATAGAAAAAATAATGATTTTTTAAATAATTTAATAAAATTGAATATTGAAGTGTACCTTCCCAATTTTTCTGTCAAATTCTATTATTGGGGAAACGTAAATTTTACATCTACGTCCTTTTTATCCTCTTCAGTTGCCTTGAAAAGTTCCTTAGGCTGCATGTGCATCATATTAGCCACAAATACGTCTGGTATTTCCTTTATTCTTATATTATAAGTGTTCGTTGAATCATTATAAAATTCCCGCCTGTCCGCTATCTGACTTTCAAGGTAACTGATACGCTGTTGTAACTGCATAAAATTTTGATCTGCCTTAAGGTCCGGATAATTCTCCGCAACCGCAAAAAGTGTTTTCAAAGATGCTGCCAGACTGCCTTCTGCCCGGGATGATTCGCCTACTGTCGTTGCCTGCATGCATGCTGTCCGAGCGGACGTAATTCGTTCAAGAGTTTCCCGTTCATATTTCATGTAGCCTTCACATGCCCCAATTAATTTTGGTATTTCATCATGACGTTGTTTTAAAAGAACGTCAATGTTTGCCCATGCCTTGTCAACGTTGCGTGAAACCACGATAAGTCCGTTATAAATAGTTACAAAATAAATAAGAACTCCAACCCCCACAAACAATATAACAGCTCCAACAATAATCGTTATTATCATTTTCTTCCTCCGAATATATTGTGATTCCCATGAATAATAAACAAAAATCCAGAATAGGACATTTCAAAAGTTGATCCCTATGTGTAATTCATACAGTATATATGCAAGTGAAGCAAGACTCAATAATGCACCACCGAAAACCTCTGCAAAGCTTTGCCACGTCATGCTTTTCACCATCTGACTCTGGATTTTTGTTTATTATTC
>JAMCSM010000007.1 GCA_023380915.1 Actinomycetota bacterium
CCCAGCCTTTGTTCGCCAGAAGTTAATCTTATAACTGCCTGTAAGCTTTTGCTTTAAAATCAGGTATACGAAATTTTCAAATACAAAACCTTTATCTTCCCTTATGTCCAGATTATTAAAATTATTTATGGCAAAGTTTCTGATTCCTATATCATTAAAATATACTTTAGGACTTTTAACGATTTCTTTTCTTATATTTTTAAAAAATGGTCTTACTTTATCAATTATAAAAGTCTGCTCAAGATAATAAAAATAATTATCCAGGGTAACCTGATGAATTGAAAGTGTATTTGAAATCTCATCCATATTTATTAAACTGCCGCTTGATGCTGAAAGCAGTGTTATAAGCCTTGTAAAAGCATTTTCATTTTTTATTTCCAGAAATTTTTTAATATCTTTTTCCATATAACTTGTAAAAATTTCCTTTAATCTAAGATGTCTCTTTTCATTATCAGATGAGATTACAACTGAAGGGTAGCTCCCATACTGTGTGTAAATCTCAAAAGCCTTTTTAAAAAGCGTCTCCTGATTAGATTTACTACCGTCTTTATTACTAAAGTCATTATCAGGTATATTATTTTTTTTCATGCTGACTATGGAGTCTATAATCTCTGATATATTGAATGGAGCTATATTGAAAATAACCTTCCTTCCAGTAAGTGCTTCAGATACTTTTGATTTAAGTTCCAGTACACTTGATCCGGAAACTATCAATTTTATTGGAAGGTTTAAATCATAAAGATATTTTAAAAAAAGGCCTGAATTTTCCAGACGCTGCATCTCGTCTATAAAAATAATTTTCCTTTTTTTATTCTTTGCTGCAAGTTTTATTATATAGTCATCATTTAATATCTTTTTATCCTCAGGAAAATCCAGATTTAAATAATGTATTTCATCCTTTTCTTTTAATAATGAGGCAGTTTGCACCAGAATATGGTTGATTAGCTGGAAAATAATGGTTGTTTTTCCTACCTGCCTTGCACCAAGCAGCACTATTATTTCTTTTTCAGCAATCCAATTAATTATATCCGGCAAGATATCTCTGCTGACATTTACACCCGGAAGAAACTTTCTTATATCTTTTATTTCTTTAATTTCCACTGGTAAACCTCTGGTAAATACCCGAATTTAATTTATTAATTTTAAAGCTTACTATTTTAACATGAGTAAACAGTGAGGCTATTATAACACGTTAAAATAGTGATGACAAGATAGTAATCAATTCTCTTTGGATAGATTGGGTTTTGATTTTGTTTATGGAAATATTAAAAATAGAGAAATAGTTAAACTTTGTTGAAAAAAATTAAACATCAGGCATAAAGCTTTTTCAATACTCTGAATGCATTCAAAGTAATCCATTTACTTGATTTACCTTTCTGTTCAATGTTTACCTGAAAACGGCCATTAAATGTATTTTCCATGTTCCATCTTCCCTGATTATCTTGCCTGGAAATTAATACATCAATAGCATCCTGCATTCGTTCATCCTTATACCCAAGTCGTGTCAGGATACCTAAAATCTCTAAGGCATCTGTCTGATACATCAGCGGAAAACCGAATTTTAACCAACCGGGCTTAGCCACAAGGTTCAAATCATGACTTTTTTTATAAATATGATGTTTTAGAATGTATTCCGCACCTTTTCCAATAGTATTTTTTATATCATCAGATCTCTGATTTTCAGGAATTTCAGACAGGGCTTTTAAGGCTTTCACTGCACCCAAATGACAGGTGTGTTTACCGAAACAAGCCGCTTTCAATCGGTCATATGGCCACCCTTTTAATGATTCCTGTATTCCGTCATCAAATCGCTGATAGTCCGTAATCCATTTAATTGCCCGCTGAATTCTAAGATCATCAAGATATCCTAATTGAATAAAACTCCATACCATGTTGCCTGTTAAACATGGGATGACTTCGCTATGTCTTCCTCCGCCCTTTTTGACACTGATAGAATAAGCAAAACCATAACTTTCCGGGTCTTGTGAATTATTTAGTATGAACTCACACGCTTTTTTGATATTTGCATCTGTAGAATCTGCACCAAGCTCTGCAAGTATAAGAAGCTGCCACACTGTTCCCTTGTATTTTGCCGTATAAAAATTTTCAGGTAATTCCCAATATCCTTCTTCTTTTTGCTTTGCCAGAATAGCAGGTACCAAACCTGTTTTCATTATTTCCAGTTTGGTTTCTTGTAATTTAGTATTGTCTTTATCTTTTTCTAAAATATCTCTTAACGTATAATATTTTACAGATGGATTATCGTCTTCCAATAGCCAATCTGTTGGATCCGCTTTTAAAATAGATTTCAAATTATTCATTTAATGTTCTTTGCGAGAGATATTAATTTAATTAAGATAAATATCTTTATTGCAGAATAATATCCTATTTATTTATAAGCTTCAATTAAGACTATTATAGCTTTTGTAAATTCCACTACATCCTCTGCATCCCGTGCTGTTATTATATTTTCATCGGTGACAACTTTATTATTCATGAGTATTCCACCAGCCAGTTTAAGCGGGGTTCTTATGCTTTTAAATCCTGTAACCTTTTTATTCTTAATGACATCTGCCTCAACAAGCATAAGCGGACCATGGCAAATTGCACCAATAACAAGACATTTATCCACCGATTTTTTGACAAGGTTCACCATATTTTCATCCCGGACCATTCTATCAGGCGCATAGCCCCCGGGAATTATCAATGCTGCAACATCATCAAGTTTGGCTTCTTTAGAGGAAATATTTGATTTGAGAGTCATACCATGCTTACCTTTATATTCTTTATCTTTTTCCGGACCAATGATATCTACTTCAAATCCCTCCTCAATTAACCTGTAATATGGATAAATTGCTTCAATATCTTCAAACAAATCTTCTATAAGGATTATTATTTTTCTAGTCATTTATATCACCTCCTGTTATATATGTTATATTATCACTTTTTTATATCTGGTCCCTTAACCTTTTTATCTGGTATTTTTTAATCCTTTACCTATAGACATGCAAAACGTTTTGTAATAGTTTTAATTTTATGATAATTAGATCCTGATGTCAAACATCCCTTGATGTTAATATAGATATTATACTAGTGTACTGCGTCTAACGCTTCTTTACATTTGGCAATCTTCTCCAATATACGTTCTACAGGTGCGCTCCACACAAATACCTGCGGATTTTGGTTGTGACTGTACAGGTATTCTTTAATAGCTTTT
>JAMCSM010000008.1 GCA_023380915.1 Actinomycetota bacterium
ACCGGTCTATCTCTAGCAGCTGAAAATTATCAATTATGCTCCGCATCTCTTCAATTTCACTTATAAGTCTGGCCCTGGATTTATACTTGTCATTCATGGTTTACCCAACCAAAAGAAATTTTTTTATTAAAATAAAATAAATTTGTAAGTCCATAAAAACAAAAACCGGCTAAAAAATTAGCCGGTTACGCTATCAGCTCCACTCTCTTCAAGCGTCCAGTTTCAAAGAAAGTTTCAAAGCTTCTAATTAATATTCTTTTTTTATATTAAATTGTATACTTCTATATAATATATATTAATAAGAATGTCAAGTTTTTATTTAAAATTTTTAACTAATATTTACTTATAAATATTTAAATCAGATTTTTAATAAAACATTATTAAATGTATCAATTTTTTTAAAAAGACAGCTTCATTTTCTTTATACTTTGTTTCATAAATTCAGATGTATACTCAGGTGTGGTTATGTTTATATCTATATCGGTGGCAATTTCAAACCCGGCTTTTATCGATAATTTGGGAACAAGTTCAAAATGCCAATGATAATGATTATAATTTGAATCATTATGCAACGGTCCTGTATGAATATAATAGTTGAATGATGAATTATTAAGCTCGATATAGAAAAAATCTACAAGCACTTTAAGGCATTGTGCAAATGATTCTATCTCTTCAATATTGATTTTTTCAAAAAAAGGATTGTGTCTTTTTGGTACTATCCATGTTTCAAAAGGATTTCTGGATGCAAATGGTTCCAAAACTAAAAAATCTTTGTTTTCAAATATTATTCTCTCATCAGCCCTGATTTCAAAACTTAAAATATCACATATTGCACAACGTTTATGTTCTCTATAATATTTTCGTGTTCCATACAATTCCCTTTCCAGTACCGGTGAAATAAATGGCAGGGCAAAAATTTGTGAATGGGAATGCTCAAGGGAGGCACCTGCTTCCCTGCCCTGGTTTAACATTATGACTACGCTCTCAATTCTGGAATCTTTTTTAATTTCTCTTAGCCTTATAAGATATGTATCTATAATCAGTTTTATATTAAATTCACTCAATTGACCAAGATGCAGAATATGCTCTGGTGAATTTATTACTACTTCGTGCAGGCCGAATCCATCCATTACATTATAAATGCCGACTATTTTTGAGCTTAGAGCTGAATTTGTTTTTAAAGCAGGAAATTTATTCGGTACTACCCTTATCTGCCATCCGGACTCGGGTCCGGTAATCCTGCCCGTAGAATCCATCCTCATTATTTCCTGAGGAGTCATAGATTCATTTCCCCTGTCAAAGGGGCATACTGCAGCAATAGTAGATTCAATTTTTACTCTTTCTTCCCTGAAATTTTCCGGTCTTTTTGCACGCTCGGTCGCAATTATGACCCATTCATCTAAAATAATATCTCTTCTGAACTCTGGCAATTGGACTCCTTATTATCGACTTAACAATTCTCTGACTTTGTTTTTGAATTCGGTCAAGTCAGATGATTTTACAAGATATTCATCTGCAGCCCATGTTGAAAAATTTAATGTAAACTCTCCATAGGCTGAATAAATAATTATCGGTATATTTTTATCTTCCTTTCTTATTTTGCCAAGGAGCTCAATTCCATTCATATTGGGCATTTTTATATCAACAGTAATCAAATCAGGTTTGTATTTTTTAAACATCTCATAGCCGAGTACACCATCGGATGCCGTTATTACTTCATAACCTTCATCCAGCAATTCTTCCTTATATAAATTTCTTATTGATGTTTCATCTTCAACAACAAGTATCTTTTTCATAAATGGTCCTCCAAAAGTGTTATTTTAAAATTACTTATTAACAAATTATTTTATCAATTCCAGCAAAGGTAATTTTATCGTAAAAGTCGTACCTTCTTCCGGATTACTTTCAACTTCAATTTTACCTGAATGTTCTTCTATAATTTTTTTGGTTATCGTTAAACCAAGACCTGTACCCTTAACTTTTGTAGTGTAAAAAGGCAGAAAAATATCATTTAGATCCTTCTCGCCGGAAAGGAATGATTTGCTGTTAATTTTTACTTCCACCATCTTCTGGGAATCAATATCCGAAGTATAAATATTTACATTAACAGTATCTTTGGAAGTACTTGCTTCGATTGCATTGTTTAAAAGGTTAATGAAAGCCTGTTTTAAATTATCATAAGATCCATCTATAACTATATTGCTTTCTTCGATTGAGCCATTTTCGCAATTAACAGCCATGGCAACATTTGCTTTTTCTGCAGCAACAGAAACAAGGCTTATGCATTCCTGGATAAGTTTGCCGAAATCGATTTGATTAAATTCGGTTTTTCTGTTTGAAGCAAAATCCAGCATATCATTCAATATGTTCTCAAGTCTTCCAATTTCATTTATTATTATATCCATATCCTCCTGATTTAAACCATTGCCTTCCGAATATTTTCTTCTTACTCTATTCACGTAACCACCTATAGCTATCAGGGGATTTCTGATTTCATGTGCAACTATTGCAGAAAGCCTCCCGAGTTGAGAAAGCCTTTCGGATTCTTTTAATGCCCTTTCCAGTTCAACTGTCTTGGTTACTTCTTCAACTATTGCTATAACACCATCAATTTCATCCTTTGAGTTTTTAAAAGTTACAAGAATCACATCATATAAAGAATCATTGACCTGGTTGTTTATTTCTATCTTTGTCCTGTAAAAACCTTCTGTTTTTCTGTCTGACATGACATTCGATATTTCCTGGAATATATTGAATTCTCCTATATTCAATCCCAGGTTATTGATGTTTATCCCTAATATGGAACTTTTTGGCAGTTGAATTATTTTTGCAAAATTTTCATTGCAGGCCGTTATTTTAAAATTAGTATCAACAACAAAAATGCTTACGGGAATGCTCTCAATAATATTTTCATTATATTCTTTCAGATAACTTATTTGCTGATTAAACTTGGCAAGACTCGCAAGGCTCTCCCTGAGCTGAGAATTAATTATAGTATTTCTGATAGAAGATGCGGCAAACTGGCTAAGCATAAATAAAAAATTAATATCATCTTTTGTTATGTCCCTGTTGTTATATTTGTTATCTACTATCAGTATACCTACTTTTTTTGTCCGGCTGATCAAAGGCAGAATACAAAATTTCGGATATCCTACAAATTCAAGGATTTCTTCATCGATCATAGAGCGATCAGTTACCAGATTATTATTATCCGGCGGATGGATTTGAGTTAAATCGATATTCCTTGGATTTCCATCTTCAAGGCTTCTTGCTATTAACTTATCAGGATCTATTGTAAAAGAAACCTGTTTGGTCCTTTCATTCAACAATGAGTTTTGTTCAAAATTTGTTCTGTCTGAAGATAAAAATTCTTCCAGGGAGTAATTTTTCTTTTGAATATCACTCCATACACGCCAGGCTTCTTCAGGACTTTCAGGCCCTATTGCCATTTTTCCAACCAATTTGGATTCCCTGCCAGTCAGGAATAAAAATGCCCTGTTAAATCCAAAACCATCCCCAAAAGTCACTCCAGCGAGCACAATCTGCAGGATTTTATTAAGATCAAGTGTTGATGCTACCACGCGTGATATCTGGTTTAAAATATTATACTGCCTCAAAATATCTTCATATTTATTTAAAGTTTTCTGCTCGTCCAATTATTATGTCTCCATTTTTTCAAAGATTATACAAGGCTTTCATATAATTCTTTATACTTAATTGCGGAATAATCCCATGAAAAATCTGAATTCATCCCATTCAATATTATTTTTTCCCATGAATTTTTATCCCTGTAAAAATTGACTGCTCTTAAAATAGCCAGGTAGAACTGATTCCAGTCATAATCATTGAATTTAAAACCTTGCCCGCCTTTTACTATGTCTTTTTTATCCTGAATATCTATGATGGTATCTGCAAGACCGCCCGTATTCCTGACTAATGGTATCGTACCATATTTTAAACTTATAAGCTGCCCAAGTCCACATGGCTCATATTTTGAAGGCATCAGAAAAATATCAGATCCCGCATAAATCTCTCTTGATAATTTTTCAGAAAAACCAATAATAATACTCAATTTTCTTTCATATCTTTTACATAAATCGAGAAGAAGGTTCTGATATTTTTCATCACCTGTACCGAGTATGACAATAAAAAGATCCTGTTCCTGCATTATTTTATCCATGGCAGTTACAATAAGGTCTATACCTTTTTGCTCGGAAAGCCTGGATACCATGCCCAGCAAAGGCTTTGAAAAAGTTTCTTTGCCGGCAGGAGAATTTTTAAAAAGTTCCTTGATTAAATTCTCTTTGCATTTTTGTTTTCCTGATAAGTCATTA
>JAMCSM010000009.1 GCA_023380915.1 Actinomycetota bacterium
TATTCTTCATTCAGGTCATTTTTCTCCTGTTATAATAGATAATGGAATTGAATATTTAACTCCATTTTTTTCAATAAAAATTTCCTGTTCTCTTTTTTCTGTCTTCAGACATCCCCCTGTTTTATTTGCTGAAATTATATAAACGCTTTTATTTGCAAGTTCAATATTAAATTTAAGAGATATTGTGTCAATTATTGGCTCCTTCCTTTCTTTTTCTGCTTTTATAACTGACGTTATGAGATTTGTTTTTTCTGGTAATAATTGTATAATTTCCAAAACACAATCCTTATAATCTGCTTTTATTTTATTCTCATCACAAACAATATCTGTTTTTGGGATATGAAATAATATTGATTGTTGTAATAAAGAATTTGAACTGTCTATTAAAATATACATATCAGGTGTAATTTGTATCACCTTTCTATAATGCTTAATCCAGAAGTAAAAAGGAATTATCTGTTTTCTGTTCGGTATATACATAAAAGCAGGATTGTATGCCACAGCATAAGGAAAACGGGTATTTATATCATATTTTTCTATCCAGCCTCTGTTAAACCTCCATAAATAATGCGCAACATTATATCCATCAGGCTGCCATAAACTATGATATTTACCGGCGCCTTTATCAAGGTTTGGTTCATCTATTTCCGGAAGGTCTTTATCTGAAAAATCCCATATAATCTGGCCTGTTGGTTCTGTTTCAAATCTTTCCTCTATTTTTACAAACTCTTTTCCCATGTCTACAGTTATCCATACGGCATAAAATCCTTTGGTAAATTTAACCTCATAAAGATAAATAACCCGTAAAGGGCCTTCTTCTATAAAATATCCATGCCACGATAAAATAAAGTCTTTTGTATCAAAATATGTTTTCCCCCTCCATGTTTTACTTGTTTTTATTCTTTTTATCGGCCCGGATATTTCATCGGAATTATAAGGTCTTTCAAATCTTTCCTCACCATATGGCACTTCAATGGAAAATTTTTCATTACTGATAATTGCAGTATTTTGACTTTTTTCAATGTCTATTCCTTGTATGTTTAATTTTTCCTCTGATGGTACAAGAGTAAAATGAGCAAATGGATGGATTTCAAGAAAAACAAAATATTTTTGAGCAGATTCACAAGCTCTTTGGACAGGGAACTTCTTACCTGACCGGATATCCATCAATGAATGTATGTTTTTATTTGTATCTGACAGATTTATTTCTACTATCTGAGGTTCATGATAAATTCCCAGGGGTTCTTTAATTTCAATTTTGTCTTCTTTAATCTTTAACATTTTTTCTCCTATGATTGTTGGATAAGCCAAATCCAACTGTTTTAAGCATTTGCTCCACCTTTGTCTGAAGATAGATTTTCGCATTTTTTAATGCATCTTCAAGGATTGTAATCCCGGGTAAAATACTCACAATAATGATATAGGGACTTTTTATAAATTCATACACGCCTTTTTCTATACTGCCTGCAAACGCAATAGTGTTTTTTTTGTATTTCTGTGAAATTTTAAAAACAACATCCAGAGCCTTTCCATATCTTACCTGGCTGTCAATCCTGCCTTCACCTGTAAGAATAAGGTCCGTATCTTTTATCTTTTCTTCAAATCCGCCAATTTTTAGTATGGTTTCAATTCCTGATACAATTTTTGCATCAAAAAAAGATATAAATGGAACTGAAAATCCACCTGCAGCACCTGTGCCTAAAATTTTACTTATATCTTTATTTATTGTTTTTTTTATTATATCTGCATAATTTTTCATCCCGTTATCAAGAAATTTTATCGTTTTATCATCCGCACCTTTCTGTCTTCCATATACGTATGAAGCCCCTTCCCTCCCGTAAAGAACGTTTTTCACGTCTGAAAAAATAATAAACCGGCATGAAAAATTATGCAGATATAATAAAAAAATATCTATTTTTTTAATGCATATCAGATCTTTGCCTTTACCAGGAGAGATAAGCCTATTGTTTTGACCATAAATCTTTGCACCCAGAGCAGTTAAAGCTCCTATGCCACCATCATTAGTAGCACTCCCTCCAACACAGATATAAATCTCTTTGCATCCCCTATCTATTGCTTTTTTTATGAGCTGGCCGGTTCCAAAGCTTGTGGTTTCCATAGGATTTTTCTCTTTTTCTTTTAAAAGAATTAATCCTGAGGCTTTTGCCATTTCAACATAACCCGTATCTTTATTCATTAACCATTCCGCTTTTATCTTTCTTCCAACAGGGTCTAAAACCTCTTCTTTTATAAGTCTGCCTCCGATTATCTTTTTTATAACATCAATTGTCCCTTCTCCACCATCAGCAATGGGAAAATTTATTATATAAGAGGATGGAAAAATCTTTCTGCAAACATATTCCATAATATTTGCCGCTTCAATGGAAGATAAACTTTCCTTAAAAGAATCAGGACATATTAGTATTTTCATGGGATATGGCAGATATTGCTGAATGAATTTTTTCTTTTTCCTGTTGAGAAAGTGGTAAAAGAGGAGGCCTTACAATTGAATCTTCAAAAATACCCTGTTGTGCTAAAACCTCCTTAATTCTTGCTCTATAATCTCTTACAGGAAAACCAAAACATATTCTGCATATATCATCTATTTTCCGGAACAGGGAAAGAGCTTCCTTGTAATTATTGTTTTTAATCTGTTGTACTACCTGAACCTGAATATCCGTAAAAATAGAGCCAAAACCAATAAGAGCTCCATCTGCTCCCAAAATAAATGATTCAGGAATAAAATTATCATTACCTGTAAGAATTGTAATTTTTTTCTTTAATGAATGTAAAAACCATACGGTTTCTTTAAATTTCAGTGCATCAAAACATGCTTCTTTTATAGCAATCACATTATCAATATTTATCAGTGCCTCCATGGTTTCCTCAGAATATTCCACCCCGCCCAAATCCTCCTGAAGCTGAAAAATTATTAAAGGAACCCCGAGTTTTGCCATAGATTTATGGTATTCTATAACCACATTATCCCTGCCTTTTCCACCTCTAAATACAGCCTGGGGAAAAACAAGAAAAGCATCTGCACCTGTATCTTTCAGTTCCCTTCCAAAATCAACAGCATCACGGGTATTTGCCCCTGAAAGTCCGCATATTACAGGAATTCTTTGATTGGTTTCTTCAACTGCTATTGAAAGGATCCTCTTCTTTTCATCCTTTGATAGAAGAATGGATTCACCTGCATCAGTATTAACGGCCAATGCCTTTATGCCTGATTTTACAATATGGCTTATATATCTTCTTAATATTTGTTCATCCACAGAAAAATCTTTCTTTAAAGGAATAACAATTGCAGGAATGAGTCCATTCAGAACTATATTTTTCATTTTACTCCTTTCCCAATATCATAAATGTTTTTATATCCTTCTTTGAGCATGTAAAAAAGTAGACCATCTGTACTATCAAACAGGAGTTTGTGAAATACGTTCTCAAATTTATTTCCATTTTTAATGAAAGGTTTTTTCACTTTCCCCATTATATAACTTAACAATTGAACATTTTTTGCCCCTGCCTTTAAATATTCAAAAACATGTTTACCTGAATATATTCCGCCGGTTGCAGAGATTTCAATCCCGGGAAACAATTTTTTTATTTTTTTGATTTGCTGCAAATTCAATAACCTCAGATCTTCACCACCATGGCCTGAACCATATTGCTCCTTATATATTCTGTTACCTATAACAAGTCCATCTGACCCGCCTTTTACTGCTCCTTCCGCCATTTATCTAA
>JAMCSM010000010.1 GCA_023380915.1 Actinomycetota bacterium
TACTGCGGGATAAAATTTGAATAACCCTTCTGATTTCATTATCTCTGCCTATGACTGGATCAAGTCTGCGGTTTTTTGCCGCCTGCGTTAGGTTGACCGTATATTTTTCCAGAGGATCTCCCTTATCTTCAGGTGGTATAAAATTAACATCTATCATGAAATTATTTTAGCATATTTAGCAGACAATTGTCAAGAGTGCTAAATAAAACTATTTTAGAGGATCAAATCCTCCTTTATTCCAAGGATGACATTTTATTATTCTCTTTAATCCAAAATACAATCCTTTGGCGCTTCCATATTTATCTATTGCCTGATAGGTATATGTCGAACAGGTCGGAGTGAATCTGCAAACTTTATCGGTCATAAAAAGAGAGCGGAAAATAAAATTGTGGAAAAAAGATGTTTTTTGATAAAAACGAATTAAAAACAATAAAGTCTTCTTCACAGTTAAATTATTGTAAAATATTGATATGAAAATCTCTATACTGACTTTATTTCCTAAAATGATCTCAGGCTTTTTTAACGAGAGTATTATAAAAAGAGCGATTGATAAGAAATTGGTTGAAATAGATATTATTGACCTTCGACAATTTGCCAAAGATGATTACGGTACAGTTGATGACAGGCCATATGGGGGTGGAGCGGGAATGGTGATGAGAATAGATGTAATCCATAAAGCTTTAATGAAAATTTCAAATGACAAATTTCAAATGACAAATCAAGTTCAAAATTCAAAATCTAAAAATAAAATCGTTCTGACTTCACCGAAAGGAAAACTGTTTACTCAAAAAATGGCGGTTAATTACTCAAAATTGGATAAACTAATAATTATCGCCGGACATTATGAAGGAATAGACGAACGGGTGATGAATTTTGTAGATGAGGCAGTATCGATTGGAGATTTTGTTTTGACTGGTGGAGAAATAGCCGCTTCGGCAATTGTCGATTCAGTGACAAGATTATTGCCCATGGTCTTGAAGAAAGATGAAGCAACCAAGATTGAAACTTTTTTTGAAATCACGACTTCCCGTTTAAGCGAAGTTATTGGTAAAAATAAAAAGCTAGATAATCTAATAAAAAAAGGAGTCAGAAAAATAAAACTTTTGGAATATCCTCAATATACCAGGCCTGAAACTTTTCATAATGTGAGAGTACCGGAAATTCTACTTTCGGGAAACCATAAAAATATAGATGAATGGAGATTAAAAGAAGCTTTCGATCTGACTTTAAAATATCGTCCGGATTTTCTATTGTGAGATAAATCACATTTACCTCTTGAAAATAAGTCTATAAATATGTCATAATTATATATATCATTACAAATTTTTAAAGATTATGAATTTTCAACCGATTGAAGTAAAAACTTTTTCCTCAACAATTTTTCGCATGCAGGGAATCTCAAAAAAAACAGTTGAGGAACATTTGAAACTCTATCAGGGTTATGTAAAAAAATATAACGCCATAAATGTTGCTTTAGCAAATTTAGGGGACGACGAGTATGCTCAAGCGAATCAAACTTATTCCTTAATAAGGGAGCTAAAAGTCGAACTAACATTTGCCTGGGGAGGGATAGTGAATCATGAGATTTATTTTACCCATTTGGGCGGTAAAGGATATATGCCTGAAGGTGATTTACTAAAGCAAATCGAATCCGATTTCGGATCATTCGACAAATATAAAAAAGATGTAAAAGCGACTGCTGTTGCTGCTCGCGGTTGGGTTTGGACAGCCTGGAATAGTAGAGAAAAAAGACTTTTCAACTATTTGGGTGATGCTCAAAACACTTTTCCCGTATGGTTTACAGATCCCATTATGGCGCTTGATACTTATGAACACGCATATTTTATAGATTACGGCGTAAATAGGGCAAATTACATCGATGCATTTTTTGCCAACCTGGATTGGAAAATTATAGCCGATAACTACAGTAGGGTCAGATAAAAATTAAACTTAATCTGCAGATCTTGTTAAATTTTATCTCTTATGTTATATATGTAACTTATGATTTTGGTAAGTAAAGTTTCAAAAAAATTTAAGAATAAGATTGCTGTTGATAATATTACTTTCAAAGCAAAAGAAGGAGAAATCGTCGGTTTTGTTGGTCCAAACGGAGCCGGTAAAACAACTACAATGCGTCTTCTTCTTGGTTATCTCTCTCCAAGCGAAGGAAAGATTTTCATAGACGATATTAATCCGATTGAAAATAGGATTGAAATATTAAAGAAAATTGGTTATCTTCCTGAAAACAATCCTTTATATACGGAAATGACAGTATCGGAATATTTGCAGTTTGTCGGAGAAACAAAAGGTGTAGCCGAATATGAGGGCGTTGGAAAAGAAGTTGGACTTGAGACTGTAATCAAATCTAAAATAGAAGAGTTATCTAGAGGATATAAACAAAGAGTTGGTCTGGCCGCGGCACTACTTGGTAATCCGGAGATACTTATTTTGGATGAGCCTACTTCGGGTCTGGATCCTCTTGAGCAAGAAAAAATTAGAGACCTGATTAGAAAATTGGCAAAAAAGAAAACTATAATATTTTCGACACATATACTTTCTGAAGTCGAAGATGTGGCAAACAGATTAGTTATAATCGACAGAGGTAAGA
>JAMCSM010000011.1 GCA_023380915.1 Actinomycetota bacterium
GTTAAAACTTCCAGGGTAAACGGATCAATTTTAGTTGAGATATCCAGCAAGTTCCCTCTCGTAAATTATGTTAGCAGTTTCGATATTTCTCGGATCACCCGTAGTTATCAAATCCGTATAGACAAGAATGGCGGGGACAATGTTTTTTATTTCATTATCATTAGTAAAATCCCAAAACTTTTTTACAATCTCAACATTTCCATTTAGATTTTTCTTTAGGCGATTTCTTAAAACGAACTCCCCTATTTTATCTCCAATATAAATCGTATGGATTAAAGGGCGTAAGTAATTTGTTATTTGAGCTGCGGCGGTTTCACCACCGAGCAGTGCACCAAAATATTTGAAATCAGTAGTTCTGACAAATTCTGGATTTTCTGTTTTGTATTTACCGACAAGATATTTGGATTTTATTTTTTCAGGATAACCGAGAATCCATTCTTTCAATAACTCCTTTTTATTTGTGAGTTTTTTGCTTTGAGTTTCATCGTTGATTAGGAATCCATGTTTCTCTAATAACTTCATGGTAGTATGCACGGTTCCGAGTGCAACGTTTGCCATTTCTGCTACCTCACGATAAGGGTTTCTCTCCAATTTTGGAATACATAATAAAGCAAAAATTATCTGCAAACCGGCAGGTTGAAAGATGCCTATATCTTTAACGGTAATATTATTAACTGTTCGTTTTGTCTCAACCAGCCGGGTTAATTTTTGTCCTTTTATATTTATGTACAGCGGCGGAACATTAATGTAAGCATTTCCGGCAGCGTCAATAAAATTTATATCAAGATTTTTTAGGAGTTCAGTTATATCATTAGTTGCAATCTGCGTAACTAGAAGAGGGATGCTCTCCAAACCTTTAAGACGATTTTTTATTATTCCCAATTTAGTTTTATTTACAGCCGGGACTACTTCGACCGTAAATTTGAGGTCGTATTCCTTCTCTCTTAAAACAAGTTCTACTTTTTCATCTGTAATGTAGGTTGTTAATTTCAAACCGGTTTCTTCTTCGAAGCGGGTAACAGCCTTTGTGATTATATTTTTTTCAGTATTATTCATTGATGAATAGCTCGTTCATTTGATATAAAAATATCTGATAGTTGAACAAAAAGCAAATAAAAACGCATTATTTGAAGCATCTTGTTCAATTTCTATTACTATTCATAAATACTGAACAACATGAGTGTAAAACGCTGAAAAGGCATTGGAAGAGTAACTTTGATATTATTTTATATCAATTAGCTTGTAACCGGATTAAGAACTATATATATATTGAATATTAGAAATTCATCCATACAAAAAGAATGCAAACCGCAATATCAACAATAGGTACTTTTATTCATTACCAGATATTCCTAATTCCTTTTCAATTTCTTTCCGAACACTAATACTTCCAAACATAATACAAAGTCCATCCAAACTTTCTTCATTTTTAAAAGCACAATCTTTACAAGGCAAATAATCATAATTTTTATTTGGGACTATGAGGAAATGACTTTTTAATATTTTCCAAATTTTGGGGAATGCTTCATCTTCTGTTAAATTTGCTTCAGAGATATATTTAGAAAGTTTTTTATCCCTACTATCAATTCGAAGATTCATAAAATAAGTTAAACGATTAAAATCTCTAGATTTATCAAGAAATTCTTTTTGAATACATCTCATATTTTCTTTAATTAACTCATCCGCTAAACCACGAATAAGATTTTTAACCCCAGAATCATCATACCATAAATTAATATCATCTTTAGTTACAGGAGTACTTTCATCAAATTTTGATTCCTTTAGAATATAATTTAGTTTTATCAATCCGAATTTTTTTTCAAGATAATTTAAAAGTATCAGTCCTTCTCTATATTGACCATATGATTGAACTTCGTTTGCATAAACCATATCCCGGAGACCATAATAATCCATTACTTTAGCTGCAAAGAAATTAGCTTGTCCCTCTATAAATATCTTCCCTTCAAACCAGATATTTTTTTTATCATTGGTATCGTCTTTGTTAAAATATTGGAATAACGGATGCAGGTTACCTTCAAACTGCCAATTGTGAGTATATTCATGAGCGCATATTTCGGTGAAGATATCTTCTCTAAATCCAGGTCGTATATACACAGTTTTATGACCACCATGACAAAGACCGGCACTTGAGATCCATTTAGCATCATCTGAACTTATAAATTTTTCTTGAAAAGGATCATTGATAAACATACTGGCTTTATAATTTAGGATATTAAAGATGTTGACCCGCACCTCTCTACATTTAATCATGTCTTTCCGGTAACTATCAATTTGCCCGATACCTTCATACTTCCATCGTAAAATATTTTCAAGATTGTCCTTTTTCAATAATTTGCCCAAATATTCAATTAATTCTTTTTTTGAAAAATCATTTTTTTCTGTCTTAAAATTAATTAAGCAACCGTTACAACCATTAGTACACGGACAATCGATCAATATCGTAAGAGCTCTTTCTAAAAGCTCTTTAACATTATTATCATTGATTAGATACTGTAAATCATCACCGCCAAGATTGTAAAAGAAAGAACTACTGCCGTATGTGAAATAATTAGGAGAAAGGTTATACAAGCTTAGTTTAGT
>JAMCSM010000012.1 GCA_023380915.1 Actinomycetota bacterium
GGGTGTTATTTTAATTGCTTTTATCTTTTTATTAAGATTTCTGGATTCTTCTTCATTTATTAATTTCATAACTCCTTTTTTTAAATCATTTATATGAAGAAAACTTTCTTTGACATTTGCAGATATGTCGACTATTGCATTGCCAATTCCCAGAACATCAATTTTCTTTTGTTTTGAATAGTTTGACATATTTTTACTGAATATTATTTATTTCATAAAACTATCATAAATTTACAATCATCAGTTAATTTATTTTAAAGTTTTTAAATTTTCAAATCAAATTTATCTTATAGTTTTTTAATGATAATTTAGTTAAAATTGAATAATTGTTTAATAGAATAATGATTAATACAAATTAAATGAATATCGTGTTTATCAATAAATATAATACGGGGGATTAATGTTTAAGGAAATAGATATAAGAAGTACCAAAAGAATCGAATTCATAGATGTAACTGGAAGAATAGAAAATATTGTGTACGATTCGAAAATTAAAGACGGGATTTGCGTAATACTGGTTCCTCACACTACTGCAGGAATCACAATAAATGAAAATGCAGATCCTGATGTCTCTTTTGATATAGTAAATAAAATTAATAAATTAATACCTGAAAATGAAAATTTTCACCATCTTGAGGGCAATTCGGATGCACATATAAAATCCAGCATCTTTGGTGTAACATTGAACCTTATAATCGATGAGGGCCGTATCACTTTGGGCACCTGGCAGAATGTTTATTTTTGTGAATTTGATGGTCCAAGAAATAGAAAAATATACATAAAAATAATTAAATCGTCCAATGACTCTTTTTGATAAGTTAGAAGAAGATAAAAATAACCCTTTATATTCCCCCCTTGCTGACAGAATGAGACCTGCCGATCTGGGCAGTTTTGTAGGCCAGGAGCATCTTGTGGGTAAAGATAAAATATTATACAGGATGATAAAAGAAGATAAATTATTTTCTATGATTTTCTGGGGTCCCCCTGGATGCGGGAAAACAACTCTTGCCAGAATTATTGCTAATAAAACAAAAAGCAAGTTTATTTCTTTTTCAGCGGTGACATCAGGAATCAAACAGATCAAAGAAGTTCTGGAGACCGCTCAGTATGAGAAAAAAGTTCATAAAAAGAATACCATATTGTTTATAGATGAAATACATCGATTTAATAAAGCGCAGCAGGATGCGTTTCTTCCTTTTGTTGAAAACGGAACAATAATTCTTATAGGTGCAACTACTGAAAATCCTTCGTTTGAAGTAATTTCTGCGCTTCTTTCCAGATGTAAGGTTTTTATATTGAATAAATTGACTTCAGGAGAAATTAAAATTTTATTAAAAAGGGCACTGACCGATAAGGAAAAAGGATATGGAAAATATAATATTGATATAAATGATGAAACATTGGATTTTATAAGCAGGTTTTGCGATGGCGATTCCAGAATTGCATATAATACACTGGAGATGGCTGTTAACAGTTTTCATATTGATAACTTTAAAACTCCAGTAAAAATCGATATTATTTTGATTGAAAATATAATCCAGAAAACAGCACTTATCTATGATAAAAATGGTGAAGAACACTTTAATTTAATCTCTGCGCTTCATAAAAGCCTGAGGGGCAGTGATCCCGATGCTTCGGTTTACTGGACAATGCGTATGATCGAAGGTGGTGAAGATCCCTTATATATTTTAAGAAGGATGGTAAGATTCGCTTCTGAAGATGTGGGACTGGCCGATCCGAATGCTTTAACTGTAACCGTGTCCGCAAAGGAATCCTTTGAATTTATAGGACCCCCTGAAGGATACTTGGCTATACTTGAAGCAGTCATATATCTTGCACTGGCACCTAAAAGTAATTCTTTGTATTTGACCTATCAGAATGTTGAAGAAGATATAAAAAAATATCAATCTTTACCTGTGCCCTATCATATTAGAAATGCCCCGACAAGATTAATGAAGGAAATAGGTTATTCAAAAGGATATAAATACCCGCATAATTTTGATAATGCTGTTGTAAATCAATCTTATCTTCCTGAAGAATTAAAAAATAAAAAATATTATACGCCAATCGGAAGAGGATTTGAAAAAGAGCTAATCGATAGAATCCAGAAGATTTACCAGATTAAAAACAGGCTTGAAAATAAACAGTAGAAAATCGGTATAAAATATTTTCAGTATGTTGGCAGTTAAGTAATTTCATCGTTACTTATTAAAATTTCAGCAATTTGTATTGCATTAAGTGCTGCGCCTTTTCTTAATTGGTCACCTACAACCCAAAGGCAAATACCATTTTTTACCGATATATCTTCCCTGATTCTTCCCACGTAGACATCATCCTTGCTTGAAGAATCCAGCGTAGTCGGGTATATGCAGTTTCTAAAATCATCTTTTAAAATTATTCCTTCAGCATTTCCAAGAGCCTGTCTTGCTGCTTCGATTGTTATTTTATCTTTTGTTTCAATATTTAATGATTCGGAATGAGATGTAAAAACAGGTACTCTGACAGTTGTTGCCGAAACATTTATGTATTTGTTGTTAAAAATTTTTCTTGTTTCATTAACCATCTTCATTTCTTCTTTTGTATATCCATTATCAAGAAATATATCAATATGGGGAATAACATTAAAAGCAATTTGAACAGGAAAAACTCTAGACTCAACATCTTTTTCTTTCAAACAGATTATTTTTTTTGTCTGTTCTTCCAATTCTAAAATTGCTTTAGCTCCGGCACCTGAAACTGCCTGATAAGTAGAAGCCACGATTCTTGTTATGGGAGATAAATCATAAATAGGTTTTATGGCGACTGACATTATTATCGTAGAACAATTCGGATTTGCTATTATTCCTTTGTGTTTAAATATATCTTTTTTATTTACCTCGGGAACTACAAGCGGTACATCGTCTTCCATTCTGAATGCGCTGCTGTTATCTACAACAACAGCTCCGCTTTCCGCTGCATATTTTGCAAATTCCCTGGAAATGGAAGCTCCTGCTGAAAATAAAGCTATATCTATATTGCTGAATGATTTTTTTTGAAGTTCCCTGACTTCAAATTCCTCATTTTTAAAAACGATTTTTTTCCCCGATGATCTTTGTGAGGCAAGGGGCAGTAATGTTTTTACGGGGAAATTTCTCTCTTCAAGTATCGAAAGAAAAACCCTGCCGACTGCTCCGGTAGCTCCTGCAATTGCTACATTATATTCCTTCAATTATGTAATCTCCCTCTCTATTGAACTTTTATCATTTCCCAGACCAAAGCCATTATGCAGAACTTTGACTGCATTTTTAATTTTTTCTTTCCTTATTACACAGGAAATTCTAATTGGTGAGGTGCTTATCATTTCTATATTTATATTTTCTTCTGCAAGCAATTCAAACATTTTAGCTGCAACTCCTGAGTGGGTTTGCATCCCAGCACCAACTATCGAAATCTTGGCAACATCAGTATCAATATTTATATCTTTGAATTCTATATTTTCTTTCAGATCTTCCAGAACTTTTTTTGCCGCGATTATATCCTCATTTTTTATAGTAAAAGATATTGC
>JAMCSM010000013.1 GCA_023380915.1 Actinomycetota bacterium
TATATTCTGATTTTTAAAAAGCAGAACAAATCAGCAAGATTTTTTGAAACCACATCAATCTTTATTCCATAATCATAACAATTTTTTTGGGGAACTTGATTTTTTCGCTGTAATGTCTGAATTGATATGATTTTTAATTATTTGGAAACAATTTATTTATTTTGTAATATAATTAATAGTGGTGAAATTATGCGGATTAGTATGCATTGCTTTGTGTTTTAAATTATTTAAATTAATATTTTTTTAAACAAATGAGGTGCGATGGATCAACTTGCTTCCAGAAAGCTGAAATTAAAAAGAAGTATAAAGATATTATTTTCCGAGAAAGTGCTGCAGGAAAAAGTAAATGAACTTGGATCTGCTATTTCAAGGGATTACAAGGGTAAAAATCCTGTTCTGATTGCTGTGCTGAAAGGTTCTTTTATATTTATTGCTGATTTGTGCAGAAAAATATCCGTTCCTGTAATTTTTGATTTTATGGCTGTATCAAGTTATGGTGATTCAATGGTGAGTTCAGGTGTTGTAAGAATTACAAAGGATCTGGATTACAGTATTGAAAACAGGGATGTATTAATAATAGAAGATATAATTGATTCGGGAAGAACACTTAACTATCTGGTTAAGAATATTGAAGCAAGAAATCCAAAAAGTATTGAGATTTGTGCATTGCTTGATAAAGATGTTCCCGGTAAATTTAAAAATAAAATCAGGTACAAGGGTTTTAATATTCCCAATAAATTTGTGGTAGGTTACGGGCTTGATTATTCTGAGAACTACAGGAATCTGCCGTATATCGGATATATTGAAAATACAGATTAAATATTATATTATATGCATTTAGCTTATGCGGGAACTAATTTTTTGGAGACCTTGACAAAAATTTTTTAAAACGAAAAGGTACTTCAATTAAGGGGAAATTGAATTTTAATAAACAGGAGTTGAATTGATTTGAAAAGAAATTTAAAAAATATATTGCTTTTAATATTGCTTATAGTGGTGATGTTCTTTATCTTCAGAAATCCGTTATTTCTTGCACCACAGATAAGAGATTTAAACTTAACGGAATTTATTGCCAAAGTTAATCAAAATGAAATAGATACCAACAGTCCTCTCGTGATAAAAGGGGATGACAAGTTAATTGAGGGCCAGTTGAAGGATAATTCTAAATTCAGGGTGTCCTTTCTGGCTGATTATGATATTTCAAAATTTCTCATAGATAAAAATATTCCCTTTAAGGTAGATAACCAGAAACAGTCGATATGGATACAGATTCTTGTGGGAGCTCTTCCGTTCCTGATAATGTTCGGTCTGATATTCTTTCTTTTTAATCAGATGCAGGGTGGAGGCTCAAAAGTAATGCAGTTCGGCAAAAGCAGAGCCAGAATAGCAGGAAAAGGTAAAAATAAGGTTACTTTTAAGGATGTTGCCGGGGTTGATGAAGCTGTAGAAGAGCTGAAAGAAATTGAAGAGTTTCTTGAAAATCCTGGAAAATTTAAGGCAATGGGGGCAAAAATACCCAAAGGAGTTTTACTTTATGGTCCTCCAGGTACGGGAAAGACATTGCTGGCACGTGCAGTTGCAGGAGAAGCAGGAGTTCCGTTTTACAGTATTTCAGGTTCAGAATTTGTTGAAATGTTTGTAGGTGTAGGTGCTTCAAGAGTAAGGGATCTATTTGCACAGGCAAAAGCAACTCAACCTTCAATCATCTTTATGGATGAAATTGATGCAGTGGGAAGACACAGAGGAGCAGGTCTTGGCGGCGGTCATGATGAAAGAGAACAAACTCTTAACCAGCTTCTTGTGGAAATGGATGGATTTGATGCAGACAGTACGGTAATTTTAATTGCTGCAACCAACAGGCCTGACATACTTGACCCTGCTTTGTTAAGACCTGGCAGATTTGACAGGCAGATTATGGTAGACCGGCCTGATCTGGTCGGAAGAGAAAAAATACTTGAAGTTCATGGCAGAGGCAAACCTCTGGATAGGGATGTAATATTTAAAACAATTGCAAAACAAACGCCGGGTTTTACCGGAGCTGATCTTGCAAACTTGTTTAATGAAGCTTCTCTTCTGGCTGCAAGACATAACAAGAAAAAAATAAGCATGTTTGAGATAGAACAGGCAGTTGAAAGAGTAATTGCAGGACCTGAAAAGAAGGCAAGGGTTATTTCTGAAAAAGAAAAAAGGATTATTGCTTATCACGAAGCCGGCCATGCGTTACTGGCATATATTCTTCCCAATACTGATCCGGTTTATAAAATATCTATAATTTCAAGGGGAAGAGCTCTTGGATATACCATAACTCTTCCTGAAGAAGACAGATTTCTTAAGTCAAAAACAGAGATTCTTGATAATATAAAGATGCTGCTTGGCGGACGTGTTGCAGAAGCGATAGTATTTAATGATATTACGAGTGGTGCTGAAAATGATATAGACAGGGCAACAAAACTTACAAGACAGATGGTCACTGACTTTGGAATGAGCGATAAATTAGGTCCTGTAGCTTTTAAAGGTGAAGCTGACGAAGTCTTTCTGGGTAATCAGCTTATATCAAGACCTCATTACAGTGATAAGATTGCTTCTGTAATAGATGATGAAGTTCACCAGATTATTGAAAACAGCTACAATGATGCAAGAGAACTGTTAATTCAAAATGATGCTATTTTAAAGGAACTGTCAGAAAAATTAATTGAAAAGGAAACCTTAAACAAGGAAGAAGTAGTTGAAATCCTTGGTAAACTTAATATAAAAAAATCCGAAGGTTTTAAATCTGTTGAGAATAAACAGGAAAAACCCGGGAGAACCAAAAAATCTCCAAAGACATCTGTGGCAGAACCTGTCACTGCAGCCGGTAAAGAAAGCCTTAAAAAAGACAGTCATTAAATTTAAAAATATTCATTTTAATAGAAATAAGGTTTAATTGGATAGAAAACTAATTGAAGAAGGCGTCAGGCTGATCTTAAAAGGTATTGGTGAAAATCTTGAAAGAGAAGGCCTTAAGGATACCCCGAGAAGAGTAGCTGCTATGTATGAAGAAATATTTTCCGGAATAAATAAAGACCCTTCTTCAGTTATAAAAACAATGTTTGATGAAAATCATGATGAGATTATTGTAATTAAGGATATCCCTTTTTACTCTGTGTGTGAACATCATATGATTCCCTTTATTGGAAAAGCTCATGTTGCTTATATCCCTAATGTCAAGGGAGAAATTGCAGGTTTGTCCAAGATTACAAGATTGTTTGATATTGTGGCAAAAAGACCTCAGGTTCAGGAAAGGCTTACAACTATTGTTGCCAATACGCTGGAAGCAAAACTGGAGGCAAGAGCCGTTCTGGTTATTGTAGAGGCGGAGCATTTATGCATGAGCATGAGGGGCGTAAAGAAACCAAAAACTGTTACAATAACTTCTGCCGTAAGAGGAGTATTCAGAAGAAATGCAGCTTCAAGAGCTGAAGCATTTGCACTGATCAGGGACAGCAGATAAACCTTAACTTAAAAAGTATGTCTTATAAAATCAGACAGTTATTCATAAAAGACAAATCAGATGCATATAGGGAATTTGCAAAAATCGGTGCAACTGCCCCCGGCGCAAAAATAATGTCTGACAAATTTGTCAATATCGCCATAAAGATAAATAATGTTGATAACAAAGCTGCAAATATATTAAAGCAGGAAATGCTTGCAAGAGATGGAGATGTTGTTACCTCCAGAGATACACTGGATTCTCCTCATGAAAAATCCGATGTTATAATTTTTGGCACGATAAAAAATGTCAGAAGTCTTGCGGAAAAAATAAGAATACAGCCATTCGGTTTGAAAGCCCTGTCACATGAGCTTGAGGATTTTCTGGATAATCTTGAAAAATTTCAAAAAGAAAATTCCCTGAAAATAGGTACAAAGAATTTTAATCTAAAAAAAGAAGTTGCAATCATGGGTATTTTAAATGTTACCCCTGATTCCTTTTTTGATGGAGGAAAATATTTTAATCTTAAAAAAGCATATGCAAGGACAGATGAGATTGTTTCAGAAGGTGCGCATATAATTGACGTGGGGGGAATGTCAACAAGGCCTGGTTCCCAACCTGTAAGTGTTGCGGAAGAGATTGAAAGGGTAATTCCTGCGATAAGTTATATTAAAAAAAATCACGATATTCTGATTTCAATAGATTCATACAGAAGCGAGGTTGTCCGTGAAGCTCTAAAAGCTGGTGCAGACATAATAAATGACATAAGCGGGCTGGTCCTTGACGATAATATGAAAAAAGTCGCCGCAGATTCAAAAGCAGGTCTGGTATTGATGCACATGAAAGGTACTCCCCTGGATATGCAGGAAAACCCTGTTTACGATGATGTGATACAGGAAATTTACAATTTTTTTAAGGTTCAGACAGATATGGCAGTAAAAAACGGAGTAAAACCTGAAAATATCATGATTGACCCGGGTCTTGGATTTGGAAAAAATCTTGAAGATAATTTTATTATCATAAAAAAACTGACTGATTTTAAATCACTGGGTTATCCGATTTTGATAGGAGCATCAAGAAAATCCTTTACAGGCGCGCTGTCAGGACTTTTACCGCAGGAAAGGCTGGAAAACAGTATTGCAGTTGCTGTAATGTGTGTTTTAAATGGTGCAAATCTTATAAGAGTGCACGACGTAAAGGAAACGGTAAGAGCAATGAATTTAGTAAAGGCAATTCAAAATGCTTAAAACCAGGTAAGATAAATTTAAAATACTTAAAATCAGATAAAAATAATATAATTAAATAAAAACAGTATTATGTTTAAAATCTTTGTTAAAAATTTAACCTTATATGCATATCATGGAGTAAAACCTGAAGAAAAAAGGGAAGGTCAGTACTTTATATTTAATGTGCAAATTCGGATAAAAAAGGAAAGCTTTAAAGACAGAGATAATTTGTGTGAAACTGTAAATTATTCTGAAGCCATAAGGATAATAAAGGAAATAAACTTAAAAAACAAGTTTGACCTCATGGAAACACTTGCAGAAGAAATAGCTTCAGGGATTTCAAAAATGTCTCCAATAATTTCCAGCGTAAAAGTTAAGGTTGAAAAAATTAATCCTCCGCTTGATGAAAAACTTGACGGTGTCGGAGTCAGTTATAAGCTGGAAGTTAACAAGGAAGCCGGGTTTAAACCTGCATCTGAAAAGAATCAGCATCAAGTATATCTGTCTGTTGGAACAAATGAAGGCAATAAGCTTGACAATATAAGAAAAGCGCTGAATCTGATAAGCAAACTGGGTATCGTTAAGATTCTGGAAGTTTCATCCATTTATGAAACAGAACCAATGTATTACAAAAATCAGAATAACTTTTATAACCTGGTTATTAAAGCTGCGGTAAAGATTGATGTTAGCCCCTTTGTTCTGCTTGGTTATTTGAAAAATATTGAATATGAAATGGGCAGGAAAGTTCAGCCTGTAAAAAATGGTCCAAGAATTATAGATATAGATATATTGTATATTGAGGGTTTAAATATAAACTCCGATATTTTAAAGATTCCTCATCCTAAATTATCTGAAAGAAATTTTGTAATCATGCCCCTTTCGGAAGTTGCTCCTGATTTTAAAATTAATGGTTTAAATATTCATGATTACATCAGTAAAAATGTTTTTCCTGATAAGATAGTAAAAATAAATCAGCCTTCATAAATAATTTTAAAATATCCTGAACCTGTAAAATAACTCCAACTGAATTTGTAAATTTTTTAATTTTAATTATTGCCATGAAAGATGTTAAATGTTAATATGGAAGTGTTACTTATATTAAAATAGTAACACGTTTGACATCTAATCTATCAATATTAAGGGAAAGGATAATCAATGCACATCCCCGACGGCTTTATTGATATTAAAACAGCAGCAGTAACAGGAGTCTTTTCACTATCAGGGCTTATTGTTGCAGTAATTAAAGTGAAGAAGTTTTTCAGGGCAAAAGTAGTAGCGGTTATGGGTGTATTTGCAGCGCTGATTTTTGCAGCTCAAATGATTAATTTTACTGTATTGGGCGGAACTTCAGGTCATTTACTGGGTGCGGCATTGGCTTGTATTGTTTTAGGACCATACGCAGGAGGAGTCATTATTACAATTGTTTTAATCGTTCAGGCTTTTGCTTTTGGAGATGGCGGGATTACTGCACTTGGAGCAAATGTTTTTAATATGGCTGTAGTTGGCGTTGTCAGCGCATATCTCATTTATAAACTTTTTACAAAGTTATCAAAAAAACGTATTGTTTTTTATACTGCAGTGGCTGCAGGTTCCTGGTTTTCAGTAGTAATAGCTTCTGCTTTTTGCAGCCTGGAGCTTGCTGCTTCAGGAACTTATTCCCTTGGAATAACTCTTGGCTCCATGGTGCCTGTTCACATGGTAATAGGCGTTGGGGAAGCAATTATTACAACTATAATAATTGCGTTTATTGATAAAGTAAGGCCTGATATTATTTTAACAAGAAATTGGGACATAGGATCATCAGTGCCTGAAATTAAGGCGGAAAATAAATAAAATTATTTTTAAAAATGAAACCAGAATTTTATGTAAAATAAAAAAATTACTTATGTCTAATTAAGTTAAATTCATTTGAAGCCATTTAGCAAATTAATAAAAATTTTATAAAGAGAGCCATTATGAAAATAAAAGACAGGATATTTATTTTATTATTTGCAATAGCAGCAGTTATAGTGGGTTTATTTTTATCACCATTTGCTTCCAGCTATCCGGATGGTCTGGAAAAGGTTGCCCAAAATCTTGGTTTTGCAGACAAGGCATCAAATTTTGTTAATTTTAAATTTATAATACCGGATTATTTATTTCCTGGAATAAAGAGTACTTTCTGGCAGACATCCCTTGCAGGATTTTTCGGGATTTTAATTATTTTTGCCGTATTTGCCATAATTTTAGGAGTTTTATCAATAATAAATAAGAACAAGAACTCAAAAGATAAATTATTTCGTAAATAGGCAGGAATTTAAAAAGTATATAACTTGAATAAAATAAACAGGAGAATTTGAAGCTGTAATTTAAAATTTTCCTAAAAAAAATATTAATGAAGAATTTAATCGATATTAGAGCAAAATTAATAATTACTATTGTTACCATATTTTTTATTGTAAGTGTACCAAAAGAAAGATATGTTATTTTTTGTTTTTATTTCCTGCTGTGTATTATAATTGTACTCCTGATGCAGCCAAATTTTTTAATGTTTATAAAAAGGCTTGCCAGATTGTTTTTAATCCCATTATTTCTGTCAATTTTTATTCCATTTGCCGGCAAGGGTGCAGTGTTATATGAAATTAATTTAAATATTATAAAAATTCAGGTAACCGGCAATGGACTTTCAACTTTTTATACTGTTCTTATTAAATCTTTTCTGTCCTTATTTCTCCTTTGTGCGCTTATTGTTTCAACTGATGAAAGGGAAATATTATATGGCTTAAGAAAATTACATATACCTAAAATAATTGTTTCCATCATATTTTTAATGTACAGATATTTATTTCTTTTAAAAGATGAGTTTGCAGCAGGAAAAAAGGCTATAAATGCAAGAGTATTTAAAAAATCCGGATTCGCAGTAAATAAAAAAACTGCATATCTGGTCGGTAATTTATTTATCAGGACATTTACAAGGGCAGAAAATATTTATATGGCTATGCAGTCAAGAGGTTTTGACGGTAATTTTTATTTATTATCGGACACTGGTAAAATGCACAAAATAAATGCGATATTGATCGTGTCTTTATTATTTTTTAATATCGCAATCAGGAGTATGACCGTTAATGGAATTTATTAAAGGAGAAAACCTTAACAGCATGACTGCCATAAAAGTAGAAAATTTCAGTTTCAGGTATATTCAGGCAAACAGGCAGAACTGCGGTAATTTAGGTTATAAACAGGCTCTGGAAAATATAGATTTTGAGGTTTCTGCCGGTGAAAAAATATCGATAATAGGTCCCAATGGTGCCGGAAAATCTACATTGTTATTAAATATTGCAGGACTTATGGATGAATATTTTGACTTAAAGCTAAATAATAACTGCGGCAAAATTTTTATTTACGGAAAACAAATTAATATAAAAAACATATATGATATAAGACAGCAAATAGGCTTTGTTTTCCAGAACCCTGATGATCAGTTGTTCTCAACTTCAGTTTTTGAAGATGTTGCATTTGGCCTGGTTAATTTCCTCAATAAAAATAAAGACTTAAGGGCAAATGACAAAGATTATATTAAAGAAACTGTTTACCTGACACTTAATAAAGTAAATTTAAAAAATAAGGAAGATGAAATTCCTCACTTTTTAAGCTATGGTGAAAAAAAGCTTGCTGCACTTGCAACAATTTTATCTTACGATCCTGAAATCTTAATCCTTGATGAACCTTCAAGCAATCTGGATCCGCGAAATAGGGATAACTTTATAAATCTTATCAAATCATTGGGAAAAACCATGCTGATATCAACACACGATATGGACCTTGCTTATGAATTCTCTGAAAGATGCCTGATAATAAATGATGGGAAAATTGTATATGACGGCAGTACAAAAGAAATTTTAAAAAACAAAGATTTCCTTCTTGAAAACGGGCTGAATCTTCCGTTAGCATTCAGAAATTCTTAAAATAAATAAAGTTGGATTCTTTCCTCGAGAGAATTACTCCAAAATTTATATAAAAATTATTTACCAAATATTAATTAATAATTTCCATTTTTTTAATTTTCTTTCATAATTTAACCATAAAGATATTATTTATTAAAGTTGTTGAAAGGAGACAGTTATGCTTCTGGCAATAGATGTCGGGAATACGCATACAGTTATAGGTTTATTTGAAGGTGACGATATTCTGGCTTCATGGAGGATGGGCACTCCAAGATACAGATATGAAACCGCAGATGAAATTGGCTCAATTATTTTAAATTTTCTTGATCATTCAGGATATGACGCTTTAAGCGTTGAAGAAATAGCAATCTCAAGTGTAGTTCCCGGAACTCTTGAAGAGATACAGAAAATGGGCAGGAAATATTTTAAATGTGAACCTTTCATAATCAATGGTTCTGTTAAAACGGGGCTTAAAATTATATATGACTATCCCGGAGAAGTAGGAGCTGACAGGATTGCAAATTCAGTTGCAGCCAGGGAGCTTTATGGTTTTCCTGCAATTGTTGTTGATTTCGGGACAGCTACAACCTTTGACATTGTATCTGATGAAGGCAATTATATAGGCGGGGTAATTACGCCTGGAATTGAAATTTCATCGGAAGCTCTTTTTAAGTTTGCTGCAAAACTTTCCAAGGTAGACTTGAAATGGACGGAAAAAATAATAGGCAAAAATACTTATGAAAGCCTGCGTGCCGGAATTTTATACGGCTTTCTTGGGCAGGTTGATTTCATTATAGAGAAAATTATTGAAGAAGAAAAAGGCAGCATGGAAAATTTTAATCCTGTTATTATTGGAACAGGGGGGTTATCATATTTGCTGAAAGATAAAAGCAGATATATAAAGGTATTTGATGACAATCTGACACTTAAAGGTATAAAAATTTTAAATGATAAAAATAAATCGGAAAAGCCTGAAGAGTGTGATATCAAGACTTCATAAATAATGAATCAAATAAATGAGGAGATTAAAAGTCTTATCCGGCAGCTTGAAAAAAAAGTAAAGGAACTGATATCTGCTTTTTCGAATGCTTATGCTTTGGATTTTAAAGAAATAATTGGATACAGGAGTTTAAGTAATTTATCTGAAATCAGACTAAATCCTTTTAAAATTTCAAACCAGACTGTAAATAATGCTGTTATTGCTGCTCCGATGGCAGGAATCAGTGACAATACTTACAGAATTTTTGCAAAATATTTTGGAAGTTCTCTCACATTTTCAGAAATGGCTGCAAGCTTTGGATTGATTTACAATCATGAAAGATCTTTTGATATTGCAAGCGTAACTGATTTTGAAAGACCTTGTGCAGTTCAAATTTTTGGAAACAATCCCGATGTAATTGCAGAAGCTGCAAGTCTTATTGAAGAAAATGCTGACATAGTCGACATTAATATGGGGTGCCCTGTCCCCAAGGTTTTGAAAACCGGAAGCGGCGGATATTTGCTCAGAGATCCGGAGAGGATAAGAAACATAGTTAAAGCGCTGAAACAGAAAATAAAGAAACCTGTAACAGTAAAATTAAGATTAGGATGGGATGAAAGCAGTATTAATGTCCTTGATATTGCAAAGATTGCAGAAAGTGAAGGGGCTGATGCTGTTGCAATACATGGAAGAACTGTAAAACAGGGGTATTCCGGTAAAGCTGATTATGAACATATCAGGCAGGTAAAGAGTGCTATTAAGATTCCGGTAATAGCAAGCGGTGATATTGATAATGCATACAAAGCAAAACAAGTACTTGATCATACTGGTTGTGAAGGTTTGATGGCAGGAAGAGTCGCAAGGGGAAATCCATGGATTTTCACACAACTTCTTTTGGGACTTTTAAGTTTGAAAGCAGATGAGTATCCTAAACGAAACAGCTTATTGGGGAAAAATATTGATTATCAGAATATAATTTCAGGGAATGATGATTTATCTATCAGCAATAATTTAAAAATTGATATTCTTTTATTGTATCTTAAATTTTTAATTTATTTTAAAGGTGAGTACAAGGCGGTAAAGGAATTCAGAAAAATTACAGGATGGGCTTTTAAGGGCAAAAGAGATATATCAAGTATTAGAAATGAATTTTTTAAAATGAATAATTTTTCTGATGCAGAAAAACTTCTTGAAAGCTTAAGATAAAAAATAAAATAAGTTGTATTGAAATAAAAATATGGCTAAAATTATTATGCAATTTTGAGAGTTTTGTCGGGATGTAGCGCAGCCCGGTTAGCGCGCAGCGTTCGGGACGCTGAGGTCGAGGGTTCAAATCCCCCCATCCCGACCAGAAACTGTAAATTATAAAGTAGAACTGTTAAGAAGGGTTCAAAGATGCCGGTGGCATGTTTGAACAAGGGGATTTGAAAGGACGGACTGAAGGCGGCAGCCGAAGGAGTCCGCGGCTCTGCAGCGAACGATAGTGAGACGAAAGACCAAATCCCCCCATCCCGACCAGAAACTGTAAATTATAAAGTAGAACTGTTAAGAAGGGTTCAAAGATGCCGGTGGCATGTTTGAACAAGGGGATTTGAAAGGACGGACTGAAGGCGGCAGCCGAAGGAGTCCGCGGCTCTGCAGCGAACGATAGTGAGACGAAAGACCAAATCCCCCCATCCCGACCAGAAACTGTAAATTATAAAGTAGAACTGTTAAGAAGGGTTCAAAGATGCCGGTGGCATGTTTGAACAAGGGGATTTGAAAGGACGGACTGAAGGCGGCAGCCGAAGGAGTCCGCGGCTCTGCAGCGAACGATAGTGAGACGAAAGACCAAATCCCCCCATCCCGACCAGAAACTGTAAATTATAAAGTAGAACTGTTAAGAAGGGTTCAAAGATGCCGGTGGCATGTTTGAACAAGGGGATTTGAAAGGACGGACTGAAGCGAAGCTAAAGTGAACAATAGCGAGCTTAAAGCGAAGCGAAATGAGCCTAACACTTCAAAAATAACCTTGGTAAATTTTAAAATTTATAAACGTTATCCGGAATACCAAACCAGAAAGGCAGAAACAGCATCTTCTTGTTATCAATAGTTTTTTGCCCTACTAAATTATCACCTGACTTCCGCATTTTTTCTTAAATACTGACTGCAATAATTAAGATCCAAGTACAAAAATAACTGATATTATCCATATTAAAAATGTAGTGCCATATTTAAAATATAACTTGCTATTAATTAAAAATTATGAGAAAATATTTTTATGTTTATCAGAGTAAAAACATCAAATAATGACAGGACAACATTTGTACAGATAGTGCAGTCAATAAGAAACGCTGATAAAGTAACTCAAAGAATTGTAAGACATATCGGTGTTGCAAAAGATGAGATTGAACTTGAAAAATTAAAACTGCTTGCAGAGTCAATAAGACTTAAACTTGAAGCAGGCGGCCAGCAGTATCTGTTTAAACCTGAAGAAGTTACAAGCTTAAAAAAACCGGCTGCTTTATATGAGAGCCGGGACTACGATGTAAATCTGGGCAATCTGGTTGAAGAGCAAAGGCTCGTCGGCGGAATCCATGAAGCTTACGGCAGGCTCTTTGATGATCTTGGATATGCCAGGGTTATAAGTATTCCTTCAAGAAATAAAATGACAGGTGAAGTTTTTAAAAATATAGTCCTTGCCCGTGTTGCAAACCCCGCCTCAAAGAAAGCCTCGGTTCTAAAGCTTGAAGAGGATTTCGGCCTTACCATAAATCTTGACAGTGTATATCGCATGATGGACAAAATAGATGACCCTGCAATAGAGCGCCTAAAGAAAATAACTTGTGAAGATACAGCCGGACTGCTCGGACAAAAAATAAATGTAATTTTCTATGATGCAACCACCATATACTTTGAATCATTTACTGAAGATGAATTTAAGGCAAACGGATTTAGCAAAGATCATAAACATAATCAGCCTCAGGTGCTCCTTGCGCTCATGGTCACAACCGATGGCCTTCCCGTAGACTATGAGGTATTTGCAGGAAATACTTTTGAAGGCTCAACTCTTATTGCCTCTCTTGCCAAAGTAAGGCAGAAATATGATATAGAAAAAGTAGTATTTGTGGCTGACAGCGCAATGCTCTCAAAAGAAAATATTGCAGAGCTTGAGTCTTTAAAAGAGGGCTGTTTTTCATACATAGTAGGTGCAAGGCTTAAAAACTTAAATGCCGGTCTTAAGAGCAGGATTCTTGACATAAATAATTACAAAGAAATAAAGCCCGGTTTAAGGATAGGACAGTTTGATATGCCCGGAAAAAAATTAATTGTAAGCTTTAGTGCAAAGCGTGCCCGCAGAGACGCGCTTGACAGAAAGAAAGCCTTAGAGAAGCTGAAAGCCAGGCTTGAGAAATCAAAAAGCATCAAAGCAAATATTTCAAATACTTCCTGCAGAAAATATCTTAAAATACAGGGAAGCTCAAAGATTGAAATAGACAAAGACAAAATAGAAGCCGACAGTTTATGGGACGGCCTTCACGGGGTTGTAACCAACTCGGATCTTAATCCCGCAGATGTTCTTGAAAAGTACAAAGAGCTCTATAACGTGGAAGCGGCATTTAGAGTAACAAAACATGATCTTGCTGTCAGGCCGGTTTATCACTGGAAAGCCGGTAGAATTAAAGCTCATATAGCAATATGCTACTGTGCATACAGCCTTGTAAAGCAAATGCATTACAGAGTAAGACTTCAGTACAAAAAAATTAGCATTGAAGACATACGGGAACTTCTTATGCATGTTCAGACGTCAGTATTTTATGACAGAAAGAAAAAAATAAGATACGCATTTCCATCCAGCATGAAAAAAGATGCAAGGAAGATATATAGCATTCTGGGCATTAAAAGAAATCTTACCCCTTATATAATAGAGAAGCTGTAGTGCCATGATTTTTTGGATTTAATCTTAAATTTAACCAATGGTGCGGAAGTCGGGAAAAATAACCTTGGTAAATTTTAAAATTTATAAACGTTATCCGGAATACCAAACCAGAAAGGCAGAAACAGCATCTTCTTGTTATCAATAGTTTTTTGCCCTACTAAATTATCAGAAAATATTATGGCAATCGGGGTATTATATTTTTTTATAAAGCTGAACATTGAACGAGTTGAGGTTGTTTTTACAAGATGGCTTTTTATTTCCACAGGAATAACAGCCTGATTTTTTTCAGCTATTAAATCAACTTCTGCCTGAGATTTTGTTCTCCAGTAATTTAAGTTAAACCCATCTTTTATAAGTTCGCAGAATAAAATATTTTCCAGAAGGACTCCTTTATCAGTTCTATCGCTGAATTTTTGAAAATTTTGGATAACGATATTTCTAAAACCTGTATCCATAAAAAATATTTTTGGATTTTTGACTAATTCAGTTGATTTATTTTGAAAGAACGGCTGCACACTTTTTGTAATAAATGTTTTTTCCAAAAGATTTAAATTGGTCTTAGTCTGATTGTAATTAAAATCCGCAATAGTGCCAAGGTTTTGGTAATCAATTTGAGAACCTACCTGAAGAGCAAGTGCTTTAATCAGTTTTGTCAGTTTATAATCTTCGGCAATTCTTAATATTTCCTTTACTTCACGCAGGAAAAATATACTGTAAATATTTTTTAAAACTTCAATTTTTTCATCTATATTTTTTGCAATTGCAACTCTTGGATATCCTCCATATATGCCAAACTCTTCATAAATGAGGTTTATTTTTTGAGAAATTGCATCACTGATATCAGGTAAAACTATTTTAGAACCGGCTATAGCCAATTTTCTTTTTTGCTGTGTGAAAATCCTGAAAAGATCTGAGTCTTTGAATGACAGGAATTCTTCAAAATCAAGCGGATAAAGGTTTAAGATAAAAATTCTTCCTGCAAGATATTTGATTGCCTTTATGCTTAAATCAATACTTGAAGAACCTGAAATTATTATTTTCTTTCCCGGGTTGAAATCAAATAAATATTTCAGATCTTTCCCACCCTCATTCGCATACTGGAATTCATCAATGAATATGTATTTATGTTTCTCTTGTTTGATATATAATTCTTCAAATGACTTTATATCTGTTTCAAATAATTCCAGCAATTGCCTGTCTTCAAAACTTAGATAAATTGAATTCTCAAGCTCATTGCAAATCTTTTTTATAAGAGTAGTTTTACCACTCTGCCTTGGTCCTATTATGGCAAGTATTTCAGGGGCACTTAAATAATCTTTTAATTTTTTTTCAAGTTTTCTTTCAATATACATATGAAAATTTAATTCTGCTATTACTAATAGAAATATAATTTTATTAAAAATAACTATGCTATTATTAATTTTTGTATAATTTTAGCAGGTTTAACAAAATTTTCAAGCTGGAACTAAAATTTTTTTGCAATTCAGACATTACAGATAAAAAATAATTTTCTATAAGAATCAGCAATTTACAATATCTTCTTTATTTTTTTTCATAGATTGTTTTTCCTCTGGTTACAGCAGTTGTTATAAAAGCCTGGGGAACGTCACTCCATTCCTCTACTTCCTGAGGGGGGCATATACAATAATATCTTTGGGGATCAGCATTCCGGCAAGTGCCTTATATATTGGGACTGAGCGTTTACCCCACTATTTCAGTTAAAAATTCCCCCACTAGTTAAGTAATATCCTCTATGTAAATATATTTTACAAGGTTTTTGACAATAATATTTACATAAATTATACTAAATTAAACACGAGATTAAAATAAATATAAACATCGTAAACTCAACATAAAGGAAAATAATTATGCTTGCAAAATTTATCCAGCAATTACGGAAAAAACATGATTTGACGCAAGAGTTTTTAGCGTCCGAATTGGGTATTTCCCGTCCAACCTATATTCAGATAGAACAAGGCAAGCGGGATATAACTGTTACTGAGGCAAGAAAACTGGCGGATATTTTTGGTATTGTTTTTGATGACTTTTTAAGAGGTAAAGATTCTTCCGCGAAAGTGGAAATGAAGAAAAGTGATAAGAAAATAAAAGAGGAAAAACAAGAGATAAGAATAAATGTGCCGCAGAAAAACCTCGAAAAGTTCAAGGAAGTTTTGCTGTATGTTTTATCAAAAGTCGGCGGCAAGCCGAATATCGGCGAAGCTGTTATTTATAAGTTGCTTTACTTCATTGATTTTGATTTCTACGAAAAATTTGAAGAACAATTGATTGGCGCCACATATATTAAAAATCATTACGGTCCTACACTTGTTGAGTTTAAAACCATAGTTGATGATATGATCAAAAATGGCGAAATTGTAAAAATAGAAGGAAAATATTTTAATTATCCACAAAGAAAGTATTTACCGCTTAGGCGGCCTAATCTTAATGTTTTATCTGGACGGGAAATAAAACATATTGATGATGTTTTGGCGCGTCTTGCTGACAAAAACGCTAAAGAAATGGAAAATTACTCCCATGAAGATATTCCATGGAAGACGGCGGAAAACGGCAAACCGCTTTCCTATGAAAGTGTTTTTTATCGCGATGAGCATTATTCCGTAAGAAACTATGAAGACGAACTTTAATGAACTGCCGGAATTTTCCAGGGAATTAAAACAACTTTCAAAAAAACATGAATCATTATTTGATGACTTGGAACAATTTAAGCGCGTCGTTGATGTAATACCATTAGGGAACAGCAAGCATTTTAATGTTATTGCACGAAACGAGCAATGCACCATTGTCAAAGCTCGTTTATTTTGTTGTTATTTAAAAGGATCTTCGTTAAGAATTATTTATGCTTTTCATTGTCAAAGTTGTAAAGTTGATTTTATTGAAATATATTTTAAGGGTGAAAAAGAAAACGAAGACAGCGAAAGAATTAAAGAATATTTGAAAAATTTAAACAGTGAAACTTTATAAAATAACAGGCTTTAATAAAAATAATAATGAAGACCGTAAATTAATCTGCAGTGAATTATTATTTGCAGAAAATTTTTCAGACAGACTTTTTGGCTTGATATTTAGAAATTTGGAAGACAATCAGGGATTTGTAATTGAAAACTGCAATAGTATTCATACTTTCTGGATGAGATATAAGATTGACCTCATATTTCTTGACAGGGAAAATAAAATCATAAAGCTGTATGAAAACTTCAAACAATTCAGATTTACTCCCGTAATTAAAAATGCATGTAAGGTAATTGAACTTCCAGCTTCAACAATTAAGAACAATCACTTGAAAACAGGAGAAATTCTTAGATTTTTAAATTAAGTATTTCATTTACCGACCTGCATTTAGTCAATTTACATCATCATTAATCAAGGTATTTAGCACATAACGTTACTGTTAGAAGAGATATCAGAAAAGATTATTGAAATTAAGAACTACAAAAGAATTGAAAAACAACAAGTTGAAAAGATTTGAAAATTAAGTGGACAGAAAATATAATATTTTTAACCAAAAGGGTGCGGAAAGTGAGCAGTATTTATTGGATCTAAAAGTTGAAAAGCAAGTGGAACTTTAAATCCACAATAACCCATTTTTTTAATTTGGGTAAGTAATCTAATACTTGATTATCCATTACGGTAGTCCACGTAAAAGCATGCAAACCAAATTTAAAACATTTTTGCCTTTCATAAATTGATAGTATTAAAGTTAGATATTTTAAAAATTGTAAATGTTATGATTCTGAATAATAGTAATATTGATTATTACAATTCTTTATAAAATTACATTTGGAATGTTAAAGCTTTTTTTGTATTTTAGCTCTTACTAAATTTGTAATTATATGCGCTATAACTAAATGCATATCTTCAATATATAAGTAATTATTAGTTGGTATGACTATAGATATATCGGCAAGAATTTTCATTTTACCGCCATTTCCACCTGTGAAGGCTATCGATTTGGCTCTATAATCTTTTGCTGTTTCAAAAGCTTTTAGAATATTTTTTGAATTGCCACTGGCGCTAAAGCCAATTACCAGATCACCCTTTTTCATCCAATTCTTTAGTTGCTCTGAAAAGCATACATCAAAGCTTACATCATTAGCCCATGTGGTTATAGTTGCTATGCTGTCGTTTAATGATAATGCCTTAAATCTTTTATTATGAATAACAACTTCATTTTTTTCATCAGAAACTATTGTATGTTTTAACAGATCGTTAACAAAATGAGATGCAGTACTGCCATGACCACCATTTCCCATAGTAAAAATATAGTTTTCATTTTCATAGGTTTCTACAAAAAGATCTGCAACTTTTTTTATCTCTTCAATAGGTAATTTTGGCAATATCCCTTCAAGTTCTTTTATATAGTTGTTAATAAAATTTATTTCTTTCATTTCATCATTTTCCTTTTTTATAGTTTTTTATTTTTTAATACCTTTTTTATTGATTTTTTAATATTTTTAATACCTAATCCAAAATATTCCATAAGTTCCCATGGTTCGCCAGATTCTCCAAAACTATCTCTTATACCTATCATTTCTACTGCAACAGGAAATTTTTGAACCAAAACTTCTGCTACTGCACTGCCAAGACCACCATAAATTTGATGTTCTTCAGCTGTGACAATTACACCTGTTTTTTTTGCTGTTTGTATTAAGAGTTTTTCGTCTAAAGGTTTTATGGTATGCATATTTATTACACATACACTAATGTTTTCATTTTCCAGCTCATTTGCTGCTATTAATGACAGAAATACCTCAGAACCAGTTGCTATTACTGTAACATCTTTTCCATTTTTTATAATATTTGCTTTACCAATTTCAAAAGGTGTTGATTCATCTGTGAGTATCGGGGTGGGTTCACGGCTTAAACGCAAATAAACAGGCCCCTTCATATCAGCAGCGGCAATAGTAGCTTTTCTTGCTTCCATACTGTCTACTGGAGAAACAACAGTCAAATTAGGCAAAACAGATGTAAGTGCCAGGTCTTCCAGAGCTTGATGTGAGGCTCCATCAGGGCCAACCATTAAACCTGCATGGGCACCTTCAATTTTTACATTGCAATTACTATAACATACGCTTATTTTTAACTGATCCCAACAGCGGCCTGCAGAAAAAACCCCATAGGTACTGACAAATGGTATTAATCCGCATAAACTCATACCGGCTGCTGCACTCATCATGTTTTGCTCTGCAACTCCAAACTGAAAAAACCTATCTGGAAATTTATTTTTAAAGGCTTGAGATCTTGTTGATTCAGTAAGATCGGCAGTTAGAACAACTACATTGGAATTTTTATTTCCTAATTCAAGTAAACCCTCACCATAACCTTCTCTTGTGGCTTTCCATGTTTTTTTATTTAAAAGGTTTTGATTTACTGGATTATCCATTTTTTAAATCCTCCATTGCTTTATTGAATTGCTCCTGATTGAGGGCTTTGCCATGCCAATAGCACTGATTCTCCATAAATGATACACCTTTACCTTTCTCGGTGTTTGCAATAATTACTGTAGGTTTTCCCTTGAATTTATTAGCTTCATTAAAACTATTTATTATTTGTTTAAAGTTATGGCCATCTGTTTCAACTACATTCCATCTAAAATCTTTCCATTTTTCTGCAAGTGGATTTAGTCCCATAACCTCTTCGACAGTTCCATCTATTTGTAATTTATTATAATCTACTATTGCACACAGGTTATCTAGTTTATAATGACCGGCACTCATCACAGCTTCCCATATCTGTCCACAGTCACACTCACCATCACCTATCAAAACAAATATTCTGCTTTCTTTTTTTAGAAATTTAAGTGCAAGTGCCATTCCAACACCTACGGAAAGGCCCTGGCCAAGAGACCCGCTAGAAATCTCTACACCTGGAGTTTTCTTCATCCTGCTTGGGTGACCCTGCAGTCTGGTTCCTAGTTTTCTAAAAGTTGATAATTCTTCTACTGGAAAATACCCTGATTCAGCTAGGACTGAGTAGAGCAGTGCGCTTGCGTGTCCTTTAGAAAGTATAAATCTGTCTCTATCTTCCCATTCAGGGTTTTTAGGGTCATATCGCATCTGACTGAAATAAAGTACAGTTAGTAAGTCAACTGCTGAAAGCGCACCACCTGGGTGGCCACTACCAGCCTCAAAAATCATTTTAACAATGTCGCATCTGATTTTATTTGAAATTTTTTCTAATTCAGTTATTTCAGCTATCATTTTATTGCTCCCAATATCAGTTAATTTTTATTTTTAATCTGTTGTTTTAATGAGTTTTATAATATTCCTCAATAACATCCTTCATTGCTTCAACACCTGCTGCAATTCCTCCAGGATATTGAGTAATACCAGTTCCTGCTAAAATCATAATGTCTGTTCCGAATTCTTTTAAATTTTCTATTAAATTTGATGGTTTTAGCCCCCCCGACAATGCCGGCATCATTTCTTTAATTCCCGGTATCGGCATGGTCATTATATGATTTAATGATTTAATTTCCTCAGTTTTCCCTCCAACAAGATAGCCACCTAAAATATTTGACTTAAGATAATCTCCACCCATTAATCTTGCAAATTTTGCTACAATCTCCGGGCTGACACCCTGTCCTTCTGCTCTACCAAATGCTTCTTTACCACCACAATGTGCGTAAATAGGAACATTATAATTCTGGCTACGAAGCATTTTTAAACTGCTAAAACTTGCAGCAAAAAAATTAACCATTAGTGCGTTTGCTCCATTTTTTAGAGCAATTTCTGCAAATTTTACTATATTCTCGGGACCGGTAGTTATATGGGGGGCATACAATACTTTTTTACCGGTTTTATCTTCAGCTTTTTTTAAGGCTGTCGTAACCTTTTTTACACGCTCTGCTAAAGGACAATATGCGGTGTTTAACATTTTTTCATCGTCTTTTATAAACTGCAATCCTCCTGATCCAAACTGGTAGCACATTTCAGCTATTTCATCTGCGGTAAGTCCGGAGGTAGGTTTAACTATAGTGCCAATAACAGGTTCATTTTTTGATACACCTAAATATTTTTTTGTTTTATCTAATCCCCATCCAGGTCCTGGAAAATACTTATATGCAAATTCTGGCAGTTCAAAATCTACCAACCTTGATTTTTCATAGGTAATTAGTGCATGAGTTGCCCCACCAATCATTGATAACCAGACTGAAGAAAATGCACTCTCTTCCATATTGAAGTTTATTAGAGGAAAAAGTAAAGTAACATATCCTTTACCTTTTTCAAATTCGTTTACTTCTAATACTTCACCTATGCACTTTTTAAATAATTTTGTAGGTTTCAAATTTTGATTACTCCATTTTCCCGTAGTTTCAAGTTCAACAAGATGTTCTGCAACCTCTTTTAGGTTTTGATTAGTTTCAATATAATAAATAGCTTTTAAACTATCTTTAATGGAATGCATTTAATTCTCCCTTTAGTCTGACTTTTTAAAAATTTTTTTTATCTTTTTTACAACTGTATCTGTTTGAGGTATGACAATTTTTTCTAAATTGCGGTTAAATGGAATAGGGGTATCCATTGCAGCAATCCTTTCAATCGGGCTGTCAAGATAATCAAAAATTTTTTCAGTTATTTGTGCACTGATTTCAGCCCCGACTCCTCCTGTTTTACAATCCTCCCCTACAATAATCAACTTGTTTGTTTTTTTTACTGAATTAATTATTGTTTCGATATCCATGGGGGATAAAGTTCTAAGATCAATTACTTCAACATCTATTCCATCCCGTTTGAGTGAATCAGCTGCTTCAAGTGCGTTAAGAACCATTCTGGAATAAGTTACTAATGTTATGTCATCTCCGGGTTTTTTTATCTCGGCTTTTCCTAATGGCGCAGTATATTCTTCTTCTGGAATTTGCCCTTTTTCATTGTAAAGAAGTTTATGTTCAATAAATAATGCTGGGTTATCGTCTCTAATTGCTGACTTTAATAAACCTTTAGCATCATAAGGGGTAGAAGGCATAACAACTTTTATCCCCGGGACATGAATAAACCATGCTTCTAAACTTTGTGAGTGTTGTGCTGCATAACTTTTTCCTGCGCCTCCCTGCGTTCTGATAACAAGAGGGACTTTTATATTTCCACCAAGCATAAACCTTGTTTTAGCAACTTGGTTGAAAACCTGGTCCATGCATGTACCAATAAAATCTATAAACATTATTTCAGCAATTGGCCTTAAACCTGTAAGTGCTAAACCCAATGCTGCTCCAATAATCGCAGATTCTGATATTGGTGTATCAATTACTCTTTTTGGACCAAATTTGGCATGTAAGCCCTTTGTAACTGCCATTGCTCCACCAAATAATCCTACATCCTCACCCAATAGGATTATATTGGTATCTTTCGCCATCTCTTCAGCTATTGCTTCATTTATTGCATCTCTATATGTTATTTCTCTCAAAAAAGATTGCCTCCTTAATTCTTCCTAAATCCGGTTCGGGACTATTAAATGCGTAATCCAATGCTTCTTTTATTTCTTTATCTACGGTTTTATTAATTTTTTCTATTTCAATTACTGGTATTTTAAAATTATTTATGAGTTTTTCTTTAAAACATTGGATTGGACACTTTTTTAACCATTCCTGTTCTTCCTCTTTAGTTCTATACGGTTTATGATCGCTTGCACCATGTCCCATAAAGCGATAGGTTTTACATTCAATGAGTGATGGTCCTTTATCATTTCTTGCCCTATTAACCATTTCTCTTGCTTTTTCATAAACGTCTAAAACATCCATGCCATCAGCTATTACACCTGGTATTCCATAAGCTTTTGCTCTGTCAGCAATATCAGGAGTTGCAGATACTTTATTATAATAAGTTGATAATCCATATAGATTATTTTCACAAACAAAAATAACAGGTAAGCTAAAAGCTGAAGCGAAATTTAAAGACTCATGAAATGTACCCTGGTTTGATGCAGCATCACCAAAAAAACATACACAAACCTGCTTTGTATTTCTATATTTAATGGAAATTCCAGCACCAACTGATATTGGCAAACCGCCACCCACTATGCCATTTGCACCTATATTACCAACACTTAAGTCTGCAATATGCATTGAACCGCCAAGTCCATGGCAGTACCCCGTATCTTTTCCTAATATTTCTGCAAATATTTTTTTTAAATCTCCACCCTTGGCAAGGCAATGCCCATGTCCACGGTGTGTGCTGATAATATAGTCCTCTTTTTTTAGGTTTTGACACACTCCTACAGCCACAGCTTCTTCGCCTATATATAAATGTGGCGACATGCCAAACATCTTACCATGTGTGTACAATTCATATATTTTTTCTTCCATTTTTCTAATTGATAGCATCTGATAATATAATGCAAGTAATTGTTTTTTTGAATATTCTTTATAATTTGTCATTTTTTTATTGCAAGGAAATAATTAATGGTATATTTTAAATTAATCTTAAATATTTTATATAATTATTAACATTATAAATAAATTAAATTTTAAATGTTAAATATTTTTAAAAGTATTTGCAAGAATATAACATAATACTATAATTATATCAAATATTTTAACTAATTGGGTTTTAAATTTTGAAAATATGATTCTCATTATATTATTTTAAGAAATATGATTTTATTATATTAAAATGGTTAAAAAATATTTTATAGGAATTGATATAGGTACAACCTATTTGAAAGCTGGAATATATGATTTGAATGGTAATTTAATAAATCATTATAATTCTATTTTAAATTTGTATAATCAAAAAGAAAATGAATATTACCAGGACACTGAAGAGATTTATCTAAAAACTATAGATTGCATAAAAAAATGCATTACAGACAAATCGATAGAATCAGATCAAATAAAGTGCATATCTTTTGATGGCCAGATGGGCGGTATACTGGCTATAGATAAAAATTATAATCCAGTCATTAATTATGATTTAGGGATAGACAATAAAGCTAAAAAATATTCATTTTTATTAAATAAGAAAAATTTTAAGTATATTTATAATAAAACAGGCTGCGCTTCTACCTATGGACAGAAAATAATTTACTGGAGCAATAAAAGAAATATAAACAAAAAAATCCAAAAATTTATAAATATCGCAGATTATGTAAGTGGCAGGATATGTGGTATAAAATCAGATGAAGCTTTTATGAATTTTTCTTATTTATGCTGGTCAGGATTATGTGACAGTGAGAAATTAAATTGGTCCAAAGAGATTTGTAATAAATTTAATATTGATATGAATAAATTACCCAGGATTGTTGAAGCTTTTAATATTATAGGGCATATTGATAAAAGACACGCAGAATTGACAGGTTTAAAGGAAGGGACTCCAGTAGCAGCTGGAGGCGGTGATGGAAGCGTCACGTTAATGGGGGCGGGTGTCAATAAACCAGGAATAATTGCGGTTTTGCTTGGAACCGCGGTAGGTACAGTATATTCTATTGAAGGTATGGTTAAAAATAGTAAGTTAAAATTAAACAACCTGTATTCTATTTTTAGGGATTTAAAGTTTTTATCGAGTTATGATCTTGGTGGCTTGACACATTCATGGTTTACAAAATCCTTCATGGATAATGTTAATATAGATAAATCTCTTTTTGAACTTGATAAAAAAATAATAAATATTCCCCCGTGTTCAGAAAATCTTTTATTTTTACCAATTTTTGAGAATTCAATACTATCTCAAAATCAATACAGAAAAGGTGCATGGATTGGTTTAAATCCTAATCATAAAATAGAGCATTTATATAAATCTACTCTGGAATCCATTGCTTTTACAAGATATTTAGAATTTACGAATATATTGAAAGCCTGTAAACGTGATATAAATCAAGAATATGAAATAATATTAATAGGCGGGGGAGCAAAAAGTGATATCTGGAGTCAAATATTATCAGACATTTTTGGGAAAAGGGTGCAAAGATATGTCAGAAATGATTTTGCAACTTTAGGTTCAGCGTTTATAGCTGCTAAGAGTATTGGTGAGATTGATGATATCTCAAACAGTATAGCTAATGCCCTTATTAAAAAGCCTTATGATTATCCGAAAATGAAAAAACATAAAAAATATAAAGAATTTATGAAAATATTTGGTTTTGCATTGGATAAAACTGAAGAAATATTTACGAAGCTTAATAATTTTAATGTAAATTGATATGATTTTATTTATTTTTAATTATAATTTTCAATTGTAATGTTATTTAAAAAAAGAGGGTTCCTATGAGGAGTTTAGAGAGAAGAAAAAAAATAATAGATATTTTGAATAAACATGAGCAAGTAAAAGTAAAAGAAATAGCTAAAATTCTTGCAGAGAAAGAAAATAATATAAGAAGAGATATTAGAATTTTGCGTGATATGGGACTTTTATCAAAAGTATATGGTGGTATAAAAATACCTGGTGAGGAAAATATTATTGAAAAATATTTTTATGATGAAATCTATAATAATTCCGAAAAGGAACTCATAGCACAAAAAGCAGTAGAATATATTCAGGAAAATGATACTATATTTTTAAGTTCTGGTACTACGGTATTTAAGCTTGCGGAAATTTTATATCGCTATGATTATAAATTGAATATCATAACACTCTCTCTTCCTGTTGCTACACTGCTTGCAAAAAAGAATAATTTTAACTTGATATTTATTGGTGGTACTTTAATTAGAGAAAATTTTTCTTTCGAAGGCTCTCTGGTTGAGCAATTATTAAAATTTTTTAACATAGACAAAGCTTTTGTTGGTGTAAGAGGTTTTAGTTATGATCATGGTTTTACAATACCAACTATGGAACAGGTGACGACATTAAGGGCACTTGCAAGATTTTCAGGTGAAATAAATGTTTTAGTTGACCATACTAAATTTTTAAAGAGATGCCTAATAATACTATCAACATTTGATGATGAACTAATTAGAAATAAGATCAGAAGAGTAATAACAGATAAAACAACTGCACAAAAAGATATCGATAGGTTAAAAGAAGAGGGTACAGAAGTTGTAGTGGTATAACAAATGTTTTCTCTTCAGTTTGCATCATAGTACATATTTTTTGATTAATATCCATTAAATCTATAAAAATCTCTTTTCAATTAATGAATAATTTAAATTTAATTAAAGGTGTGATTACAGATATTCAGAAATTTTCTTTGCATGATGGTCCCGGAATAAGAACAGTAGTTTTTTTTAAAGGTTGCTGTTTGAATTGTCCCTGGTGCTGTAATCCTGAAACAATCAGCAAGCTTCCTGAAATTGGATACCTGGCTGCGAAATGTATAGGTTGTAAAAAATGTGAAGAAATATGCCCCATAAAGGCAATTAAGTTTAAAAATTTTTTTAAAATTGATATATCAAGGTGTGATTTATGTGGTTCTTGTATTGAAAATTGTTTTTCTGGTGCATTAAAATTATTAGGAAGGTTCATGTCCAGCGAGGAAGTAATTTCAGAAGTTATTAAAGATGATGCATTTTACAGAAAATCAGGCGGAGGAGTAACCATATCAGGTGGAGAACCACTATGTCAGGAAGAATTTTTATTGGATTTATTATCTAATCTTAAAAAATATGGAGTAAATATTGCTATAGAGACGTCGGGTTATGGCAAATGGGAAGTTTTTAGTGAGGCTCTAAATTATACAGATTATCTTTTATTTGATTTTAAAATTTTTAATGATACAGAACATATGACTTTATTAGGTGTTAGCAATGAATTAATAAAAGATAATTTATTAAAAGCCAGTAAAAGAAATATTCCTATCTTTGTTAGAATTCCCACTATTCCAGGTTATACATCTGATACCGATAATATTATTAAAATTATAGAATTTACAGAAGATTTAGATAATATTGAAGCTATTCATCTTCTCTCATATCATCGTTTAGGTATTTCAAAATATAAATTCTTAAATAAAGAATATAAATTGCATAATGTAAAGACTCTTAGCAAACATGAATTTGAAAATATTTTAAAAATAGTGAAACAGATTACCAGGAAAAAGATAGTTGTTGGTGGTTAAACATATCCATAGTCCGGTAATGTTCAAATATTTTTACGATTTCATAATGTATATGTATTAAATATAAATTATATTTAACATTATTCTTTATAATTCTGTAAAATAATCAAAATATCATTAAATTTAATGGAAATTTAATATATATTGAATTATATTGTTGACAAATTTGAAAGATAGTATATAATACCTTTTGATTATTATAAATAGTTTATATTATTATTAAATAAAACAGATATTTTATAAATTTTTCAATTTCTTTAAAAAACTTAATACAATAGAAAATAAATTAAGGCTTTTTATTGTTAGAATTTTAATCATTTTGTAAAAAAATAATGGGGAGGTGGTGTTTTCTAAAAATATATTTTTTCTAATAGCAAAAAGATAGAATCAAAAAATGATTCAGGAAGGAAGGAGAGCTATGAAAAAAGGTCTAATATGGTTAGTGGTTGTTATGGTAGTTGCTACGATGACATTAATAGGAATTGGCTGTAAAACTACAGCAGTTGAAACTACAGCAGCAGAAACTACAGCAGCAGAGACAACAGCAGCAGAAACTACAGCAGCAGAGACAACTGCAGCAGGTGAATCAGAACTTGCAGGCAAGAAGAGAATAGTATATGTAACACCTTGTTTTAATTTTTCACCTGATTGGAATGTTGCCCATAAATGGTTTATGGACAAGTGTCAGGAAAATGGTTATATCGGAACTGTTGTTGGACCAAATGAAATTAATACCGAAATTATGATTGAAGATATGGAAATAGCAATTGCAGACAAAGTAGATGCAATTGCCAACTGTCCTTTGGTTCCAGACCAATTTAAAGCTACATATGAAAAAGCTAAAGCAGCTAAAATACCTGTCGTAGATGTTGCTATTGATTCTGGTTTTGATGCAGCAATAAGTTTTGTTGGGACGAACTATGATGAGGTTGGAAAAATGGCTGCTGATAAGATCTATGAAAAAGTAGGTAAAGGTGCAAATATTCTTGTAGTTTACACAGGACCTGAATCAGCTAATCAAGAAAATGAATTAAATGCTTTTATAAAATATGCAGATGAAAAGTATCCAGGTGCTTTTAAAATTGTTGATAAAGTATTTGATAAGAGCCAGATTGAGTTAGCAGCTGAATTAGGTAAGGCATCATTGACTGCTCATCCTGAAATAAATGTAGTTTGGTGTATTGAAGGTGCAGCACCACAGGGAATCTCAACAGCTGTACAAGAGTTAAATTTGGTTGGTAAAGTAAATATTTTAGGTATTGATATGCAACCAAAAACAGTAGAAGATATGGCAGCTGGTATTATTTGGGCTTCTTTTGAGCAGAATTTCCCTGGCTGGGGTGGTACACCCGTTGATTTACTCACAGATTATTGGGCTGGAAAAGAAGTTCCTAGAGTTGTAGACTCCGGTGTAACTTTCTGGAGCAATGATAAGTTAGATGAATATTATGCAACTCACAAATAGTATATTAATATACTATAATCTAAAGCATGTAGGATTTTTTTAAATTACAACCTAACTTTTTATTATAGAAAGTTAGGTTGTAATTATAAAATATGGTTAATAGTTGATATAATTAACATAGAAAAAATTAATTGGATAAGTAAATAAGGAGGTGATTATAAATTTGTTAAATGATAAAAGTAATTCCAATCCTATTGTTGAAATGAAAAATATTAAAAAATATTTTGGTCATATCAAAGCACTGGATGATGTCGATTTTGAAATTAATCCCCAAGAAATTTTAGCATTAGTTGGAGATAATGGTGCAGGAAAATCTACTCTTATCAAAATTTTATCAGGTTTTATTCTACCGGATGAGGGAAGTATTTATATGAATGGGAAAAAGGTTAAAATTGAAAATCCAAATGATTCAATCAAACTGGGCATAGGAACTGTTTATCAAGATCTAGCCATAGTTGATTGTTTAAATGTAGCTTCAAATATTTTTATAGGCAGGGAACCTTTAAGAGCAAGGGTTTTTGTAAATAGGAATAAAATGTTTAAAGAGTCAGAAGAAATTTTATATAACCTTAAAATTAAAATTGATTCTGTCAGGCAAATAGCTGGTTACTTATCCGGTGGACAAAGACAATCATTGGCAGTTGGAAGAGTAATTTCCATGGATTGCGATATTTTTGTACTGGATGAACCAACGGCTGCATTGGGAGTTAGAGAATCCGGTGAAGTATTGAAACTAATTAAAGATTTAAAAGATCAAGGAAAATCTATTGTTATTATAAGTCACAATTTGGCCCATGTTTTTTCTATATCGGATCGTTTTGTTGTATTGCGTCAGGGCAAAATTATAGGAAAAAGATTAGCAAAAGAAACAACAACCGATGAAATCGTAAGTATGATTACGGGGGCGTATGAACTTAAAAATCATTACGTAAATTGATAAAAAGGGAAAACTAGGAATGGAAAAAATAGCAGAAGGAAAAGAAGCTCGCGGCAAATTCAGAGGAGCAATTTCAAAGTTAGTTATGGTTCAGGAGTTGGGTTTAATTGCATTCATAATTGTTTTTGGTGTTGTCATAACTATAATTAACCCAACATTTATTTCTTTAGGAAATATCATAACTATTCTAATATCTGGTGTATTTATATTTATAGTTGGCTGCGGTATGACCTTTGTTTTGGTAGGCGGAGAGATTGATTTATCTGTTGGCTCTGTTTATGCATTTTCCGGTCTGACCTCTGCTCTGGCAATGAGTTTTGGGATTAATGTTCCTATTTCTATTCTTATCGGATTAATATGCGGGACATTTATAGGATTTTTATCAGGTACAATTGTAACGAGATTTAAAATACCAGCATTAGTTGTAACTCTGGGAATGCTGTATATAGTCAGAGGATTAACTTTATATATCACCAGAGGAGAAACTACGTATGGCATGCCGGAATCTTTTAAGGTTATCGGGCAGGGCAGTGTATTGGGTATACCAAATCTGGTAATAGCAGCAATAATAATAGGAATAATATCTCATACGATACTTGAGTACACTAGATTTGGTTATAATGTTCGCAGTGTGGGCGGCAACAAGCAGGCTGCAATCGCAGCAGGCATCAATGTAAGAATGATACGTATTCTTTTATTTGTAATTTCCGGAATTATGGCTGCTATCGGTGGTATGTTAATAAGTAGCAGATTTGGATTGGGAACGCCAAATATTGGCCAGGGTTTTGAACTATATGTTATTTCTGCAGTTATTATTGGCGGTGTCAGCTTATATGGAGGTATAGGCTCTATTTTTGGGACTTTTTTGGGGGCCTTACTGGTCAGTATTATACAGAATGGAATGGTGATGATGAAGGTAAGCCCTTACTGGCAAAATGTGGTAGTTGGAGGAATTATGATATTTGCTGTTGGGATAGACCAATATCGCAGAGGAAGAATGTGGAAAATTAGGTAATTAAAATACTATTACAATAATTAAAAATGGGATGAAAATGAGTGCGTCTAGAAAAGTCGCAGCCAACAAAATATTTGGTCTAGCGGGTGAAAGTCCCGTCTTGGTAATTTATTCGTTTCGACCAAGTAGATATATCCGACATACTGAATGGTAACAGACAGTATGAAAGCTCGGAAGTAAACGGTTAGACTGCTCTTTGAGAAGTAGGAACGACTCAGGGGTCTATCAATCTGGGAGGCCTTAGCATAAAGCGAAGACTGCAAACCGAAATAACCATCTTACATAAAGTCGTTTTGCAAGGAAGTTCAGGAGGCCGACTTAATTCTCACGTAGGGAAGGCTGATACAACAGATTTAAGGTAAACGGATATCTAAAATCGGGTGCTCCTGCGGATAACGGGTCAAGGCATCCCAGAAAAGGTCAAATATCAAAGTTGGGGAAGTCCTATTTAGTAAGGGCTGTTGATATAAGCTAAAAGCGAAATTCAATAGGCGAATAGGATTCTCGGATGAGCCCATAGTAGCTGTGAAGTTTCTGTAATGGAAATGGAGCAAAGGGGCTCTGGACGATAAATTCTACACGGGGATACTTCCTCCAGACTTAAGAGCTTGAATAAGGAAGTTAACAAAACTGGAGTAGATATGCTCAATGTAAACTGCAAGGCAGGAAGGCATTTGAGAAGAATTATCGTTTGAAGCCGTATTGGGGAAATCTCAACGTACGGAATTTTAGAGGGGGCGATGGAAACGGAGCATGGTTAAGATATTAAGACACTGTCAACTGAAAGGGACAGAAACAGATTAAGCTTAATCTAAACTATTCGCGCCATCGCTCTACTCGGCGATAATAAATAACAAGAAAAGGAGGTTATAAAAGATGTCTACTCAACAAAAGATTTTGAATTTTTTTTTAATAATAATAGTTTTAATAGTTTCACTATCATTTGTTTCAATTTCTATATCTTGTACTCCTGGAAAATATAGAGATACTGAATCCTATGCTCATGAACAGAAAGCAGGTAAAGGAGATACGGCAATCGGGGGGTATTATGAAGAAGATAGGAAAAAAATATTTATAGAATTGATTGATACCGAAAAGAAAGCGGATAAAGAGGCTATGGAAGAGTATCCTTTAGATACATCAGACCCTAAATATTCTGAAGATAATCATGAAAAATATAAAACATTGAAAAAAGAATTATCAGATAAATATGCAGATGAAATATGTAAAAAATATAATCTCACCAGTGATGAAATAAAGATGATAAGAAATGAAGGTTTTGCAAAAGATTGGTTACCGCAAGATTATTGAGTTTTATGATTTGAAATTAATAAAAAGATTAATTCTATTTTGTTACAAAAAGGAAAAATAGGAATGGAAAAAATAGCAGAAGAAAAGGAAGCTCGCGGCAAATTCAGAGGAGCAATTTCAAAATTACTTATGGTTCAGGAGCTGGGTTTAATTGCATTTATAATTGTTTTTGGTGTTGTCATAACTATTATTAATCCATCATTTGTTTCTTTAGAAAATATCATAAATATTTTAAGGTCTAGTGTTTTCGTGTTTATAGTTGGCTGCGGTATGACCTTTGTTTTGGTAGGCGGAGAGATTGATTTATCTGTTGGCTCCGTTTATGGATTTGCTGGAATAATTACAGCTATTTCTTTAAGTTTTGGGATTAATGTTCCTATTTCTATTCTTATCGGATTAATATGCGGGACATTTATAGGATTTTTATCAGGTACAATTGTAACGAGATTTAAAATACCAGCATTAGTTGTAACTCTGGGAATGCTGTATATAGTCAGAGGATTAACTTTATATATCACCAGAGGAGAAACTACGTATGGCATGCCGGAATCTTTTAAGGTTATCGGGCAGGGCAGTGTATTGGGTATACCAAATCTGGTAATAGCAGCAATAATAATAGGAATAATATCTCATACGATACTTGAGTACACTAGATTTGGTTATAATGTTCGCAGTGTGGGCGGCAACAAGCAGGCCGCAATCGCAGCAGGCATCAATGTAAGAATGATACGTATTCTTTTATTTGTAATTTCTGGAATTATGTGTGCTATTGCCGGAATATTAATAACAGGCAGGCTTTCAGTGGGTACACCAAGTGTTGGCTATGGTTTTGAACTATATGTTATTTCTGCAGTTATTATTGGCGGTGTCAGCTTATATGGAGGTATAGGCTCTATTTTTGGAACTTTTTTGGGAGCCTTACTGATTAGTATTATACAGAATGGAATGATAATGATGAGGGTAAGCCCTTACTGGCAAAATATGGTAGTCGGAGGAATTATGATATTTGCTGTTGGGATAGACCAATGGCGTAGAGGAAGAATGTGGAAAATCAGGTAATAGGCTAGAATTATTTTATAGATAATTTAAATAGTTTATTTATAAATTTATATAATCCAGAAATTTATAGCAGTATCATTTTTAGAATAACTTATTATTAGTATTAGAATTATAAATCATTATTTTAAAAGTTACTGCTTGCCATTGGAAATTCTTTTAACACCGATTTAAATATCAGCAGTAAAAGGGGTATTCGTAAAAATGGTAAAATCAAGGGATAGAGTAAAAAATGCTTTAAACCATACAGAATCAGATAGAATACCTATAGATAACAATGGTTTTGCAAGCGGAATGCATGAAGCAGCATATAGAAATTTATTAAATTATTTAAATATTGAAGATGATATAAAAATTTTTGATTATGTACAGAGACTTGCGCTGGTTAAAGATGAAATTTTAGATATGTTTGGTGTTGATACCAGATATATATTTCCCAAATCTCCATCTAATTTTATATTCGGCGGTGATGCGGATAATGAATTTAAAGATGAGTTTGGGGTGGTTTATAAAAGAAAAGGATACTATGCTGATTGTATAAAACCTCCACTTGCCGGTAAGTCTTTCGAAGATATTAAATCTTACAACTTCCCTGATGCTTCCGACCCTTCAAGATTTGAACGGCTTGATTCAAGGGCAAAGAGTCTTTATGAAAATACTGATTTTTCTATTTGGGCAGGTCATATTAACTCTCTTTTTTATACAGCCTGGATACTTCGGGGTATGGAGAATTTTATGGTTGATTTATATAGTGACCCAAAATTAGCCAAGTATTTAATGGATAGAATAGTTGATTGGAATATGGAATTTTTTAAAGGATTTTATGGCAAGGTTGGCAGCTATATTGATGTTTTTTGGATTGGTGATGATTGGGGTACTCAAAATGGTCCCTTGATTTCTCCTGATTATTTCAGAAAAGAGATAGTTCCCAGGTTTAAGAAGATGATAAGTTTTATTAAAACTATGACTAATGCAAAATGCTGCTATCATTGCTGTGGATCAATTTACTGGTGTATGGAAGATTTAATAGATATGGGTGCAGACATAATACATCCGGTTCAGGCTAATGCTGAAGGCAATGATTCAGAAAAGCTTAAAAATAAATTTGGGGATAGGATTTGTTTCCATGGCGGTACAAACAATCAGGGGGTTTTTCATAAGGATGTTCATTCTTTGGCTATTGATACTTTAAATAGGATTAAGTACCTGGCTCCTGGTGGGGGCTATATTTTTTCATCAGGGCACAATATACAGGCTAATATGCCTCCAGAAAATATTATAAGGCTTTTTGAGATTAGTAGAATTTTTGGCAAGTATCCTATTGATATAGATAGTATTGGTAAGCAAATTGAAATAGAAAAAGGTTCGATAGACAAGTAAATATTTTTGAAATAGAGAGGTGGTTTTTATTGGATTCCAAAGAAAGAGTAAAGACTTCTTTAAACCATTTAGAGCCAGATAGAGTTCCCATATTCGAGCTATCAATAAATAATAAAGTGTCTTCCGATATTTTAGGCAGGGCAACATTCATAGGCGGAGGATTATCATATAAAAACTCTATAATTGCAAACATGGGGACACAAGATGATTTGAGAAAAAATTTTCAGGTTTATTTTGGAGATACATTAGAACTTTACAAAAAGGCAGAACTGGATATTGTTTGGCTGAAAATTCAAAAGTGCCTTACTCCAGTTTTTCCATCTCTGGGTAATATAGGCGCACTGGGAGTATTTGATATCAAAATAAGAGAAATTGATAAAAATAGATTTAGAGTTGAAGGTGAAGAAGATTTCTGGTCAGAAAGTTTTTATGATGTCGAGCGAACTAAGGGATTTTACAATACAAAAGATTGCATTAAGGAAAAAGGAATTAAGGAACTTGAAAGGTATGTTAAATATTTAGAGAATAAAACAAAAGATATACCTTATCAAATACAAATAGGCCTGGATGAATATAAAAAGGCAATAAATAGTTCAGTGGGGAAGAATCTATTTATAGCTGGTTTTTCCGACGTCTTGTTTCCAACCTTTTCTCCATTTTTGGAAGTATTCATGGAGGCTATGATAACTAACCCCGACCTTGCACATAGATATATGGAAATTACTACAGAAGGTGTTTTAATTTTACTAAAAAAACAAATTGAAGCAGGAGTGGATGGTATTATCGGTGCAAATGACATAGCCTCACAAAAAGGCACTATAATTTCACCGAAACATTATAAAGAATTTATATTGCCAAGTTTAAAGAAAATAGTTAATAAATGTCACAGTAAAAATATTCCATTTATAAAGCATTATGATGGCAATATTAACATGATACTCGATACACTGATTGATGAAGGTAGAATAGACGGTTTGCATTCAATAGAGCCAGTAGCTGATATGGATATCTATAATATAAAAAAAATATATGGTAATAAAATAACACTTCTTGGGAACCTTGATTGTTCATACTTAATGAGCTTTGGCTCAAAAGATGAAATTGAAAAAGAAGTAAAAAGACTTATAAAATATATTGCTCCTGGCGGTGGTTATGTATTCAGTTCAAGCAATGCAATACATTCTGGAATTTCCAGTGAAACATTCAATTTTATTAGAAAAAAAGTATTGGAATATGGGCAGTATCCAATAAATTTAAATTAAATAACAGGAGATACCGTGGATGATTTGTTATTAAGTGAGTATTTGATAAAAAAGGCTAGATTATCTAAATATTTAGAAGAGAAGAATTCGGATGGTGTATTTTTAACAAGAAGATCCAATTATTCATGGCTAACCTGTGGAGCCCGTAATAAAATTGCTGACTGTACTGATAATGGATCTGCGTCACTGCTTTTTTGTAAAGATAAATTGTATCTTTTTACAACCAACATTGAAATGCAGCGAATGATTGATGAAGAGATTAATAACTTTAGCTTTATAGAATATGTGGAATATAAATGGTTCAAACCGGAAGATTTGAAAAAGAAAGTTACAGGTATTGTGGACTTAAATAAAATTCGTCAGGATGCAGTTATATTAGATGATGTAAAGCTAATGGATAATGATTTTAATAAGATCAAATATTGTTTAACTGATGGAGAAAAATCCAGATATATAGAGCTTGGAAAAATGTCAACCAAGTGTATGACGCAGACCTGCAATGAAATTAAAAAAGGTATGAGTGAGTTTAAAGTACAGGCTATTTTATCAGATTATCTTATCTCATCTGGTATAACACCCTGGATTATATTGGCTGCTTCTGATGAAAGATTGTTCAAGTATCGGCATCCTGTTCCAACTGATAAGAAAATTAAAAACTATGCCATGGTCGTAGTAGGAGCTCTTAAATGGGGATTAATAACAGCAATAACCAGGTTGGTTTACTTTGGAAAACTTACTGAAGAAATATTAAATGCCAGAAATATAATAACAGGCATTGATTCAGAGATGATACTATCTTCTCGACCAGGCATAAAGTATTCTGATGTTTTTATTAATGAGATTAAGAAATTTAAAGAATATGGACTGGGAAATGAATGGGTAAATCATCATCAGGGAGGTTCCATTGGATATGAGGGCAGGTATTTTCTTGCTGCACAGCAGAGTAAAGAGGTAATAGAAGAAAATCATGCTATTGCCTGGAATCCGTCAATGAGAGGTTTTAAATCAGAGGATACTTTTATTGTTAGAAAAGAAGGTAATTTAATAATTACTGAAGATGAAAATTGGCCAAAAATTGAGATTGAAACAAAATATGGAAAAATATCAAGACCTGATATTTTAATAAAATAATTTATTTATAGTTTTAAAGAAAGGCAATGATATGAAAGAATTAAAAATAGGTTTTATTGGAGTTAATTCCAACCTTTTAAATGGTGAACAAAACATTAAAATATTTGAAAACTCCATAAAACTTTTAACAGAAATTGTAAAGCCGCATCAATTGGTTTATTTTAAGGAGGTTTTAGTAGACACTCCGGAAAGTCAAGAAAAATTAACTAAATTAATTGAGGAATGGGATGAAATCAAGTTTGATCTAATAATAATACAGTCTGTTGGATTTGGTTTAGGGATTGGGCCTGTTGAGATTGTAATTTCACAAAGGAATGTCCCTATTGTTCTATGGGCTTTGCCAGAACCTGATTTAAAAGAAGGTATTGGTCTTAAAAGAAATTCATGGTGTGGAGTAAATATGCATTCAGCTCATCTTAATAAACTTGGTGTAAGGTATGAATATATTTATGGCTTGCCAGGACAAGAAGTAGAATTAAAGTTAAAGCAAATTATTAAAGTATTCGAGGTTATAAAGAAATTAAGAAAATCTACTATTGGCGCAGTTGGAGCAAGGGTCCCGGGCTATTATGATAGTAATTTTGATGAACTTTCTTTAAGAAAAGCATTAGGAATTAAATTTGAATTTTTTGATCTGGCACAAGTCTTTGCAGCCTTTGAAAAGATTTCTGATAAAGAAGTTGAAGATACTGCTAAAAAAATCTATTCATTTAAAAGAGTTAATATAGACGACTATATAAAAAATTCCACCAAATTTTATATTTCTATTAAGAAAATAATAGCTGAATATAACCTTTCTGCAATTTCTGTGAAATGCTGGCCTGATTTGCAGAATATGTTAAATATAGTTGCATGTTCTGTAGTAAGTGCTTTAGGAGATTTAAATATACCTGTAAGCTGTGAAGGCGATATGCTGGGTGCAGCATCAATGTTATTAATGCGCTACTTCAACAATGATGTTACATCTCTTGTAGATATAACAGATTTTGATTTTAAAGAAAATAGTTTTCTGATATTTCATTGCGGTGCATGTCCAACAGCCATGGCTGCAAAAAGAGATAGAATTGAACACAGAGAGCAATCAATTGCTGCAACGCATTCGGGCATAGCAAATGAATTTGCGCTAAAGTCTGGAAACTGTGCATTACTACGGTTGAGAGAAGATAATGATATCAGAGGGAAATACAAAATGTTTTTTGCGGGTGGAGAAGGTATTGAAGGTGCAAACATTATCAGAGGAAATACATTAAAGATAAAGATAAAAAGTGATTTAGGCAATTTTATAGACACAATTATTAAGAATGGATTTGAACACCATTATTCATTTGGATATGGTGTTAAGAAGGATATGCTTATGAAGTTTTGTGAATGGGCAAATATTGAAACTTATTTTGTTTAGGTCTTAGCTAATTTATAAAATTAAATTACATTATTGGCAATTGGTAAATTAATAATGCTAAAGAATGATTATTAAAAGTATTGGGAAATATAACGTTAACACCAAAAAAAAGAGTAAAAATTACATTGGAACATAAAGAACCTGATAGAATTCCTATTGGTTTTGAATCCACATCGGAAGTGACTAAAAGTTTAAAAAGCTTTTTGGGAATTGAGACTGATGATGAATTATTGAAAAGATTGGGTGTAGATATAAGAAAAGTTTTTCCAAATTATATTGGCCCAAAAAATTTATATTTTGATCATGGCCTGGACTCTACGGGTAAAGATATATGGGGTATAGAAAGAAGAAGTGTAAAAAATGAGTTTGGGGTTTATTTTGAAATTACAGGCTATCCTCTAAAAGATGCTAAAAGTATTGAAGAAATAGAAAATTATCCCTGGCCTAAAGCAGAATGGTTTGATTTCGATAGTGTTGTTGACCAGATAGAAAGATTTGAAAGGGAAAATGAATACTTCATTATGCTAAGAGGCGGAGGCTCTTCTTTTGAATTGGCTTGGTCTATGCGTGGATTTGAGCAATTTCTTATGGATTTAATTGTAAATCCCGATATTGCAAAAAAAATCATGGAAAAAATTGTTGACTTTTTTATCTCAGTTGCAAAAGAATCACTGGAAGCTGCTAAAGGCAGAATAGACATAGTCCGTCTTCATGATGATATAGCATCTCAAGAAAGTTTATTAATTTCCAAAGATATGTGGAGGTCATTTATCAAGCCCATTTATAAAAAGTATTTTGAATTTTACGATAAATATGGGGTAAAAAAATATTACCACTCCTGTGGTTCAATTGAACCCATAGTAGAAGATATGATTGAAGTCGGTCTGGATGTACTAAATCCATTACAGTTCAGTGCCAAGGATTTTCCAATGCCCGAAGATCTCAAATCAAGATATGGCAGTAGATTATGCTTTGAAGGTGGAATGGATGTTCAGACAGTTTTACCTTTCTATACTCCTGAAGATATAAAAAAAGAAACAACAAAACTGATTAAAATATTAGGGGAAAATGGAGGATTTATTATTGAATCGTCACATGCATTACAACCTGATACAAAACCTGAAAATATTATGGCGATGTATGATACAGCTTTAAGATTTTTTTATTAACTTTATATTACAAAAATAATGGCATTATATAATTTAAAAGACGTATTAACCGATGCGAAGAAAAAAAGGTATGCTGTAATTGCTGCTGTTGCATTTAATTTTGATTCAGCTCAGGCAATAGTTGAGGCTGCTGAAGAAAAAAAATCTCCGGTAATTCTCTTAATGGGTGAAGGTATATTTAAATACTTGAATTTTGAAAAGCTTGTTCAACCCATAATACTTTTATCTGAGGAAGTAAAAGCACCTGTTGTTGTACACTTAGATCACGGCAAGGATTTTAAAATTGTTATGGAATGCATAAGAGCTGGTTTTACTTCTGTAATGTTTGATGGCTCGCGTGAAAAGATTGATAAAAATATAGAAATAACAAAGGGAATTATTGAAGTGGCTCATACGTTAGATATATCAGTTGAAGGAGAAGTGGGTGTTGTAGGGGGTCTGGAAAGTTTTAACGAAGAGATCAAAGAAATTAAAAAAGAGCAGTTTACCAAAATTGAAGATGCAGTAAGGTTTGCCAGGGAAACAAAGGTTGATGCACTGGCAATTGCGGTTGGAACAATACATGGTGTCTTTAAAAGTGAACCGAATATTGATTTTGAGAGAATTTCAAATATAAGAAATAAAATTGAAACTCCACTTGTTTTACATGGAGGTTCAGGTTTGTCTGATGAAGATTTTAAAAAAGCAATAAAGAGTGGTATTACTAAAATAAATTATTTTACCAATTTACTTATTGATGCTCGCAATGAAGTAAAAAATATCATTAATAATAATGAGGACATTAATTATATGGAAATAAATTATAGAGCAATGAGAGCAATAAAAAATGGAATTAAGGTGAAGATGGATGTCTTTGGCAGCTCGGGAAAAGGCTAATTTTTTACAATATACTGATATACAGATGAATAAGAGAAAAATGGAAAATTTTTCTGAGAAGACTTATTTTCAGAGGCGTGATATTTACTCAATGATTTGGAAAGAAAAAAAGAATGACCCGGTAATTTTAAAGAAAGCCAAAGCCCTGGTAGAATTTTTAGAAAAAAAAGAAATAATCCTAAAGGAAAATGATCTTTTAGCTGGATATCAACAACCTTATAATTTTTCAGAACTATATGAAAAATTTTCAAAAAATCCTCTACTGATATCATTTAATAGCAATTTAACCTATGACCTTAGCAGGATAGATAAAAAAAGTCGTATTTTACTGGAAGAATTTAAAAAGGCGGTAAAAGTTGGAGTATTTGTTTCATGGATAGGAGGTCATGTAATACCTGATTATGAAGGTATGCTTGGGAAAGGTTTTGTTGGGATCCGCAGAAAAGCAGAAAATAATTTAGCAAATGTAAAATATATTGATAAAGATTTTTTATCTTCTGTAGTAATAATTTGTGAGGGTGTAGAAAATTATATCAAGCGTTATGCTAAAAAAGCCAGTTTATTAGCTGGAAAAGTAAAAAGTAAAAGGTATGAATACAATTTAAAGAGGATTGCAGAAGCATGCGAATGGGTTTCAATCAATCCTCCAAGGACTTTTTTTGAAGCTCTGCAATTATTCTGGTTTATACATGAAATACTGACAGCTGAACAGGAAAGCGGCTCACTTTCGCTTGGCAGATTTGACCAGTATATTTACCCTTACTATATTTATGATTTGAGAGATGGTCGAACGACTAGGGAGGAAGCTGGAAGACTTATAGAAGAAATTTGGGTTAAATTTAATGGTCTTTCCAGGGGATTTCAGAATATTACTCTGGGCGGGCAAAAAATTAACGGAAGCGATGCCACCAATGATATATCTTATATTTGTCTGGAAGTTACTAGAAAACTTCAAATGCCACAACCTGCTGTATCGGTTCGTTATCATTCAAAAACACCTGAAAAATTTTTTAATTTGGCATGTGAAACTATTAAAATGGGTTTTGGGTTGCCTGCCCTTTTTAATGATGGAGCAATCATTCCTGCTAAAGAAAGAATGGGAATTATAAGGGAGGATGCCACTAATTATGGAATAGTAGGCTGTGTTGAACCTGCTATTCCTGGCAAAGAGTTCAGCCAGGCTGAAGCTTTGCGAATAAATTGGGCTAAAGTTCTGGAACTCATTCTTAATGATGGTAAATGTGCAATAACAGGTGAAAAAATAAAAATGAAAAATGAAAAATTATGTGGTTTTAATTCATTTGATGATTTTTATAAAGTTTATAAGGACGAGTTAAAGTATTTTGTTAATCTTGGAATTAAAGCCTTGAATATACTTGATAAAAACTTTTCCAGATTTTTTCCATATCCATATTTATCTGCCATAATGTCGGGGTGCATAAAAAACAATAGAGATGTTACGGGTGGAGGTACTGTTTATAACCTTACATCAATTAACGGATGCGGAATAGCAAATACTGCTGACTCTCTGGCTTCTATAAAGAAATTAGTTTATGAAGAGAAAAGAATTACTCTAAGAGAGTTAAAAGATAATTTACGAAATAATTTTTACAAAAATGAAAGATTAAGGCAGATGTTAATAAACAGATCGCCGAAATATGGTAATGATGATGATTATGTCGATATATTTTTAAAGGATCTTGTAAAATTGTTTTGTAATAAAATCAACAGATACTACAATCCAAGAGACGGTAATTATCAATGCGGATTATATACTGTAGATTCTCATGCTACTCTTGGTAAACTAACAGGTGCACTTCCTGATGGCCGTTTTTCAGGAATGGCTCTGGCTAATGGATTGTCACCTTCACAGGGCATGGATAGATTAGGCCCTACAGCAGTTATAAATTCAATCTTAAAATTTAATCATAAATTATTGGGTAATGGCATGGTATTGGATTTGAAGTTCTTGCCACAAATACTGGCTGATAAAAATGGATTTGAAAAATTCAAAATATTAATTAAAACATATTTTGAACTTGGAGGTATGGAACTGCAGTTTAATGTGATAAATAAAGAAACTCTGATTAAAGCTCAAAAATCACCCAATGATTATCAGAATTTAATAGTAAGAGTCTCTGGATTTAGTAATTATTTTACATCGCTTGATAAAGTTCTTCAGGATGAAATTATTAATCGGACAGAGATTGGGACAGAACAATATTTGAAATGATTTTATTATTTTGAAGATTATATGAATAAATATCATCAAATTGAAATATCTAAAAATAAAAAAAGAGTTTTAAATTCTATATCTCATAAAACTGTGGATAAAATATCTTTGATGTATAGAGCTGTACCAAAGATGAGCGCCAGGCTTTTAAAATATTTTTTATTAGATCCTGATTTAAATAAGAGCTGGAAAGATTTGCAAGAAGTATTAAAGATCGATGTTTTTTCAAGTGGAAATGGTTTGGGTAAATTTACTAAATATTTTCCAGAGTATATTGGAAAAAATCCAGCAAACAAAACGGATAGAAGTATGTTTTATGCATGGGGCATTTATTTCTTAGAGAGCAATGTAAATGATGCTGGGATTTATCTGGACAATAATGATTTTGCAAAGCTTGAAAGTATTTATGAAATAAAAAAATATCCTGCACCAAAACCGGAAGATTTTGATTTTGAAGTTGATACCATGAAACTAGATATGAATTTAAAGAAAGATTGCTTTCTAGGTACAGGATATCTTGTAAATATTTTTATGATTTCCCTGTATCTTCGCGGGATACAAAAATTAATGATTGAACTACTGACAAATAAAAAATTGGCAAAATATTATATTGACCCAATAGGTGGTTTTGCGTATGAGTTTACAAAAACAATTTTAGGTAAAATTGGGAAAGAAATAGACTTCTTTTCCCTTTGGGATGATTTTGCAATGCAAACTGGGCTGATGATACCATATGATGTTTTTAAATATTTCTATTTTCCCTGGTATAAAAAAATTTTTTCATTGGCTAAACAATATAATTTAATAACCTATTTCCATATTTGTGGTAACGTGAATGGAGTTATACCAGATTTAATTGATATGGGGGTAGATATACTGGATCCAATACAAACTTCAGCTAAAGATATGGATTTGGAGCATTTAAAAAACAGATATGGTAAAAATATATGTTTTCATGGCGGTATTGATGTTCAGCATATGTTGCCTTTTGGTAAAGTAAAAGATATTAAAGGATATGTTGATAAAACACTATCCCTGTTTAATAATGAAGGCGGTTTAATATTAGGTCCATCTCACGAGATTACAAGTGATACACCATTAGAAAATATTTTAGCAGTTTATAGACCTGACCTATTATAGATGAAATAGAAAATTCTTTAATTTTTAAAGATAAATTGCAAAAAACTTTAAAATAAGAAAATGTAAACAAGGAGTATTCTAATGAACAGGAAGAAAGATTTTGTAATAGGCTATGCACCGACCAGAAGAAACGTTTTTAGTGTTGAAGATTCTTTTAGATTAAAAGTGGAGATACTCAATAAAATAAAATCGTTTGGATATCAGGTTGTCGATATAAATGATATAAATGAAGAAGGGTTGCTTCTGACTGATTATGATGCTTCAAAAACAATAGAAAAATTTAAAAATAAAAAAGTTGACTGTGTTTTTTCTCCACATTGCAATTTTGGGACAGAAAGTGCTGTTGCTATTGTAGCAAAAGAAATAGGTAAACCATTTTTATTATGGGGTCCAAGAGATGAAGCACCTTTGCCGGACGGGTCAAGACTCAGGGATACACAATGCGGTTTATTTGCAACAAGCAAGATTCTTACAAGAATGGGTGTTAATTTTACATACATACTTAATTGCAGGTTAAACGATGAATTATTTGAAAGGGGATTTAATAATTTTATCAGAGCAGCAAATATTGTTAAAACATTCAAAAAGATAAGGATTGGGCAAATTGGTGTAAGACCGGGTGATTTCTGGACCGTAATTTGCAATGAAGGTGAATTGCTTGAAAAATTCAATATACAGATAGTTCCTTTTAATCTTGACGATGTAGTGTCTGAAGCAAAAAAGCTTATCAAAAATCCTGACAGTGATTTTAAAGAAACATTTAAATTTGCACGTGAAAATTTGGGTGTAGATCTTGATAATGAACCTTTAAGTAATCTAATTGCTTTAAAAGTAATAATTAAGAGAATATCTGTTGAAAGGAATATTCCGGCGTTTGCAATACAGTGCTGGAATTCTTTACAGGATATGATGGGAATTTTTCCCTGTTTTGCAAACTCTTTACTTTTTAGCGAAGAAATACCTGTTGCATGTGAAACTGACATTCACGGTGCTTTGACATCACTGATAGCACAGGCAGCAACCTTTGATGAAAGGCCTGTATTTTTTGCAGACCTTACAGTTAGACATCCTGAAGATGATAATATTGAACTTTTATGGCACTGTGGACCTTTTCCATATACATTAAGAAAACCCGGCGAAAAAGCAGTCGTTAGTGAACATTTTGTAAAAGGTGGAAGTGTTTTTGGAGCCTGCAGCTGGGAGATTGTTGGTGGTGATGTTTCAATAGTAAGGTTTGATGGTGCAAATGGCAATTACACATTACTTGCAGGGCATGCTGTTGGTGCTGAGGGTCCAAAAAACAGAGGAACATACTTATGGGTTAAAGTTAAGGACTGGAGTAGATGGGAAGAGAGATTAATATATGGACCATATATCCATCATGTCATAGGAATACATGATAAGATAGCTCCGGTTATTTATGAGGCAACAAAATATATTGATGGAGTAAAGTTTGACTCTATCGAACCTTCAGAAAAAGAAATAAATGATTGGCTTATGGGGAGGAGTAATAATATCTAATACATTTTGTACTATAAATTATCTGGCAATGGTTGATACTGTTAAAAAATGCAGAAAATATCCAATAGATATAAAAAATATTCAATAAATAAAGATTTAATAATAATGGAAAATAATAAGAAAAATACTCAATTTGACGTAGCTGGTTTTGGTATCGCAACACTGGACTACATCTGTTTGGTTGATGAAGTCGCAAATTTTAATAATTCAATATTTATTTCAGATGTTAATTTTTTTGGTGGAGGGGTTGTGCCAACTGCGCTAGTGGCACTTCAGAGACTTGGAGGCAAATCAGCATTTGTAACTTCATTGGGTAAGGATTGGACAGGAAAAGAGATAATAAAAGGATTAAAAAAAGAAAAAATAGATTGCTCAGGAGTTGATTTTGTTGATAATATTCATTCTCCATTTAGCTTTGTACAGGTTACAAGAAGTCTTGGAGAAAGAGCAATAGCTTTCTACCCAGGATCCAGTTCTTTATTAAAATTCACTGAAAGAGCTAAATATTTAATTAGTAAAAGTAAGATACTTCATTTGGACGGCCTTAAACCTGAGGAAAATTTAAAAGCTGCTGAATTTGCCCGTAAACATGGGCTAAAAGTAATGATAGACACAAATAAAGTAATGGAAGGTACCAAGAGGTTGCTTGCAAATGCTGATTACCTAATTTTGCCTCAATCTTTCTTATATGATTATACTGGTTTAAAAGATATAAAAGATGCTTTATTAAGGATAAAAAAGGAATATGATCCTGAAATATTGGTTGTAACCATAGGTATCGAAGGTTCACTTGCTTTAGTAAATAATGGTTTCTTATATGTTAAAACCTTTAAGGAAATTGAAAGAAAAGATACAACCGGAGCAGGGGATGTATACCATGGTGCGTTTCTTTTTGGAATCATACATGGATGGTCAGTGAAAGACATAATGGTTTTTTCATCTGCAGCATCTTCTATAAAATGCATGAGTTATGGTGGAAGGAATGGTATACCAAATTTTGATGCAACTATGAGATTTTTAAAAGAGCATGATATAGATATTAAAAATTTTAGAATTTAAATCTAAAAAATTTTAGGGGAAACTAAATGTTGGATTTTCTAAATAACTATAAAGAGAGAATAATAGTATCAAAAAATAAAATTAAAAAATGTTATGTAGGGGAACAATTAAGTAATATCCCGTTAATATTTAATTTAAGTCCTTTTTATTTAATTAAAAGCAATAAAGTTGCTATAAAAAAATATTTTTCAAACCCTTATTCTGCCTTAGAAATACAATTAAAATCGATTAGCGAGCACCTGGAATTTATTGAAGATGATTATATTCCCTATCTTTATCCATACTGGGGTGTATGTGCACTGGCATCAGGTTTTGGTGGTAAAGTACAATTTTATGAAAACAAGGATCCCTGGCTGGATGAAAAAGCTATAAAGGATTTTAAAGATATAGATAAATTAAAAAAACCAGAGCTTGGACAAGCAGGTTTGATGAAAACAGTTTTTAATTTAATGAAAATATGGAAAAAAGAAGTAAAAGATGGGATTCCTATAGGAATTACTGATATTCAGGGGCCAATTTCAATTTCTATCGACCTAATGGGGGTTGAAAACTTTTTTCTGGGGGTAATTGATTGTCCTAATAAGATTCATAAATTATTGGATATAGTAACTGAATACCTGATAGATTGTTTAAAAAAGTCATATAGCATTATTGGAGACAGAAATGATGGTTATTTTGTTACAGGAATTTATATACCGGCTGGATATGGAAAGGTAAGAATATCTGAAGATAATATTATTTTTATCTCGCCTGAGATTTGTAAGGAATTTTTAAAACCTTATATTGAAAGAATATTTTCTGAAATAGGTAATGGTTCAATTCACTGGTGTGGTGATGGATTTAAAAATATTAATGAAATATCTAAGATTGAAGGTCTTATGGGTATTAATAATTGCAGTATGGGAGATATTGAAATCATAAAAAAACAAAATGAAATTTCCACTGAGAAAAATTTAATATATCAAAATGAGGTAATTATGCCAAAACCTGAATGGTTTGCTAAATTAAAAGAAGTACTAATAAAAAAATACTTACTGCATCATTTTATAATTAGCTCAGATAATTTTGGAATATCTTTTAATGGATACGAGTTAATGGATTTAGACAGAATTGAATATATAAAAAATATATTAAGGATTAGTCATGCAAGTCTCAAATAGAAAATTTAAAAACGAAAAAAGAAAAAGTGGAAACTGGCAATAGTTTTGAAAGAGTAAAAAAAGCTATTCATTTTGGTTATCCCGATAGGATACCCATCATGCATGCCATACTGCCAGGTGCATGGCTTAAATATGGGGATAGCTTATATGAAATTGTTAAAAAATTTCCAGGTGATCTCGCCGATAAAAATTCAAAACCTTCTTTGAAAAGATCTTCTGCTAGTGGATACAGTATGAGTACAAATTTAACTAAAAAATATATATATGAGGATGATTTTAGTTTCATAGAAGCGCGAAATTTTATGTATGGTCTTAATGAAGCATCAGGAAGACAACAGGATGAATGGGATTGTATCTGGGAAAAAATTGATCCGGGTATAGTCGGTCAGGTTGTATCACATCCATTGGCAGATTGGGATAAATGGAAAAATTATAGATTTCCGGATACATTTGCTTATTGGAGATGGGATAATGAAAATTTTTTAAATATTATTAAAGAGTCAAGATGTATGGGCAAATATATAATTGGATATGGGGGTAATGTTTTTGAAAAAATGCAATGGTTAAGAGGTTATGAAGAATTGATGATAGATATCTGTTTAAATCAGGAAAGAGTAAAAGCATTAGGTGAAAAAATTTGTGAATATGTTATTGGTACAGTACAGAAGCTTGCTGGATTTGGAGTTGATGGTATAGAAATTTCAGATGATTGGGGTACTCAAAAAGATTTAATGATAAGTCCAGATCTATGGCGAAAGTTATTTAAGCCTTATTATAAGAATATTTTTAATGAAATTCATAAATTCGGAACTGAAATACATTTCCATACGGATGGTAATACTATAAGTATCATTGATGATTTGATTGAAATAGGTGCTGATGTAATTAATCCGCAGTTTTCTGCAATGAATTTAGATGAACTCTCAAAAAAGGTAAAGAGCAAAGTATGCATAAGGACCGATATAGACAGGCAATATATTTTAATTAAATCAACTCCAAAAGAAATGGATGAATATATTAAGAAAATATTTGAACTTATGGGATCAGAAAAAGGCGGGATTATGTTTAAAGGAGAAATAAATTCGGATTGCCCTTTAGAATTAATAGAAGCCATGTATGTAGCTTTTGAAAAACATGGAAGATATTATTGGTCTTGATTAAAACCCAAAATCTATTGCAATGGAAGATTGAATTTGATTTTGCTGGTATTTATTTTACAGAAAAGGAGGTGTTTTTTAAATGAAAAAAACACTAGATCTTCAAGATTTCAAATCTATAATTAATATAATGAATGAAAATATACAGACCAATGTTAATTTATTGTCAAATTTAGATTCTGTTATTGGTGATGGTGATCATGGGATGTCAATGTCTAAAAGTTTTAAAAATGCAATTAATTCTTTAAATAATGAAAATGTTCAGACAATTCCAGAACTGCTTAGGGTTATGGGTAAATCTATTTTATCTTCAGTAGGTGGTGTAACCGGTGTTGTATTTGGATATTTTTTTATAGAAATGGGGAAAAATCTAAGTCCTGAAAAGAAAGAAGTTAATCTGGAAGATTTTTATTTTATGTTATCAAAATCATTAGAAGTGTCAATGAAACTTGGAAGTGGTGCAAAACCTGGAGACAAAACAATGATTGATGCTTTTTACCCTGCTGTGGAAAGTTTAAAGGATTCTATCGATAACAATTTAACTTTAAGTGAGGCCTTTAAAGAAATGTCTATAGCTGCAGAAAATGGTGCACTTTCAACAAAAGAAATGATTGCAAAAGTAGGACGTGCAAAATATTTAGGCCAGCGCTCTATAGGGTATCAGGATGCAGGCGCAACATCGCTGTATTTAATTTTAAAATCATTTAATGATTATTTAGAGACACAGAACAAGAAAGGTTAAATATGAGAAAGCTTATTAATTCTCCTGAAAATATTGTAAGTGAAGTTATTGAAGGTTTTGTTTTAACAAATAAAAATAAAATAAAGCGAATAAAAAATTTAAATGTAGTTGCAAGAATGGATGCCCCTGTTAAAGACAAGATAGGTATTGTTATAGGAGGAGGAGCAGGGCATGAGCCACTGTTCCTGGAGTATATTGGCAGGGGTATGGCCGATGTTGAAGTACACGGTCAAATTTTTGCAGCACCGCCACCTGACGCAGCATTAGAAGGGATCAGGGCAGCGGATGGAGGTAAAGGAGTATTACTACTTTATAATAATTACAGGGGGGATGTCTTAAACTTTGGTATTGCTCAGGACATGGCAAGAGAAGAGGGAATAAAAGTTGAAACAGTTCTAATTAATGATGAGATCTCATCTGCTCCAAGGGAGAAGATGGAAGAAAGAAGGGGAACAACAGCAGATCATATAATTATTAAAATTGCGGGAGCAGCTTCTGAGTCTGGATTAGATTTTGATTCCCTTATAAAATTATTAAAAAAAGCGGTTTATAATTCAAGATCACTTGGTGTATCACTATCACCATGTACGCTTCCTGAAACAGGTCTTGCTACTTTTACCTTAGAAGAAGGCAAAATGGAATTTGGCATGGGCTTGCATGGTGAGGCAGGTATTAAAAGAGTGGATTTGATGAGTGCAGACAAAACTACTGAAACAATAATTGACTTAATAATAGATGACCTTCCTTTTGAAAAAGGTGATAGTGCTGTTGCAATTGTTAATGGTTATGGTTCTACAACTCGAATGGAAATGTTTATAGTTATGAGAAGAATCCATTCTTATCTAGCTGAAAAAGGTATATTAATTTACTCTTCAGAAGTTGGAGAGTTCTGCACTTCCCAGGAAATGGCAGGAATATCCATTACTCTTGTAAAGTTAGATAATGAAATAAAGAAATTTTATGATATGCCTGCTGATAGTCCAGGGTATAGAAAATTTGGTTTTAGAATAAGGAAACCTTAAATGTTTAATAAAAGTTTACATTTTTTGCCTGATGGTTTTGAAAGGGAAGACTATATAGTTGCTACTTATTTTATTGAAGAAAAACCGTCAATTGACATGATAAAATTTGCTGAGACATTAGCTGTTGATATGAGCACTGGCACATGGACTGCCGTAGAAGGTGAAACGGAAGAAATGCGGGGAAGATATGCTGGTAAAGTTATCACAATTCATGAAATTCCTAATTATGAATTTGAACTTCCTGATAATATTTGTGACAGAAAATATGTAGTAATTATAGCAATTCCTTTTATAAATATCGGACAGCAGATTCCAATGCTTCTTACAACTATTATTGGCAATACTTCAGTCATGGGTAAAATAAAACTTCTGGATATAGAATTTCCAAAAAAATATCTGGAAGACTTCAAGGGGCCAAAATTTGGCATAGAAGGTGTAAGAGAAATTCTGAGAGTACAGGCAAGACCTTTACTTAACAATATGATAAAGCCCTGTACAGGTTTTACTCCGGAAACCGGTGCAGAATTTTTCTACAAAGCCGCAGCAGGGGGAGTTGATATAATAAAAGATGACGAATTGCTTTCTGAAACATCTTATAACAACAGGGTTCAAAGAATAAAACTGTATATGAGAATGGCTGAAAAAGCATATCAGGTTAAGGGTGAAAAAACACTTTATTGTGTAAATATTACTGATAGGGCTGATAAATTACTTGAAAATGCAAAAAGAGCGATAGAAGCTGGTGCGAATGCAATAATGATTAATTATCTCACTCAGGGATTATCTTCATTTAGATGTATTGCTGAAAATTCTGAAATAAATGTTCCGATTCTTGCCCACCTTGATTTTTCGGGGGTATTGTATGCTAATCCTTATGGAGGAATGTCATCACATTTAGTTCTTGGAAAGCTTGCGAGACTTGCTGGTGCAGATATGATCGTATATCCTATTGAATCAGGAAAGTACAGGCTTATTGATGAAAGATACAGGCAGATTGCTTATGATTTATCACTTGATTGGTATCATATAAAAAGAACCTTTCCAGTACCTGCAGGCGGGGTTCATCCACGAGTAGTACCTAAAATTTTGGATGATCTCGGTTTTGATATAGTACTGTCTGCAGGAGGTGCAATACATGGACATCCAATGGGTGCTTCTGCAGGAGCAAAGGCAATGAGACAGGCAATAGATGCAGCAGTAAATGGTATAAGTCTTGAAGAATATGCAGAAAATCATGAAGAATTAAAAACTGCACTTGATAAATGGAAGTAAAAATAGTCAGAAGTAAAGATTTACAAGAATTATAAACCACATAATTATGAGCGTAGAAAGGATTTATAATTTGAAAAAAATTTTAGTTGGTTCTTCCTGGAAAATGAATAAGACTGTTAATGAGAGTATACAATATGCGAGGAAACTGATTGATTATCTTAAGAAAAATGAAAATTATTTAAATCCTTATTTAGATATATTCATACTGATATGTTAAAGAATATTTTTTGTTTACAAGTTAATGCCATAAAAGATAAATATATAACCCTTGTGTATAAAGCTTTGATAGTTAATAAACTAATACTTAGAATGTATATAACTAAGACAGGTCGTCTTGGTATGATGATTCTTGCTGGAACCGGAACAGATAAATTTACTCTAAAAGAAGCAATTTCTAAATTTGTAAAAATTAAAGATAGGTTTGAACCTGATAAAAATATCAGAACAAGATATGTTGATAAATTTGAAAAATATAAAAAATATACAGTCTTGTTTCTCAGTTTTATTAATAGTCATAGGAAAGTATTGTCTAGCCTAATTAATAAAAATATGTTTAATATAAAGCAATTTAATTTTTAGGTTGAAGTTGCTAATAAAAATTATATCAATTTATTGCATTAATTAAGATAATCATTTGATTTTTATAAGAACTTTATGAATTATAATTCAAATCCCATTTTCAAAAACGTTATTCAAGTAGGAATTAGTTGTAAATGATCTTAAAAAGACCCTTGAGAAATATTTTAAAGATTATGGGATAGGTCCATGTTATGTAAGAAAATACTCTGGTGACAATGTAAAAGACATGTATCTTTATGGGGGAAAAATAGACTATTCTATGAATGTAGCATTTTGTTCTATTGGAAATGTGCAGTTTGAATTAATAGAACCAATAACTGATTCCATATACACTAAGTTTTACGATAGATATGGTGAAGGTATTTTGCATCACTTAAAGATGGAAGTCCAAAATTATGAAAGCGCTCTTAAGTTTTTTAAGTCAAAGGAGATAGAAGTCATAATGTCTGGTAATCATCTGGGAAGGAAGTATTCATATCTGTCAACAAGCAGAGATATTGGTTTTATAGCTGAAATTGCAAGCGCTCCTACAGAGTTTGCAAGCCCCGAACCTGATTACTGGTATCCTGGGGATAGGATTTTGTCTAAATAGCTACAGAAAATATTATTAAAACGAAAATATAAAAAAATTTAAGATATGGTAATGTTTAGGAAAACTCTAGTTGGTTGCGGTTTTAAAATGAGAAAGAATGTTAAAGATTCTGTTGGATATGCAAAATTATTATATGATTTTGTAGAAAGTAATATAACTGATTCAATTGCTATTGAAGTTTTTATACTTCCATCATTATTAACTTCTGTCCTATATCAATGATATTTAAAAATTCAACAAAAATAAAACTTGGTGCACAAAATTGCTGGTACGAAGATGAAGGATCCTTTACAAGAGAGATAAGTCCAAGAGATTTAAAAGAAATTGGATGTAAATATTTGGAAATTGATTTGCAGCGCTGCTATTTGCAAAAAGTTTTTCAGACAGGCTTTTTGGGGCTTGATATTTAAAAACCTGAAAGACGGTCAGGGATTTGTAATTGAAAATTGCAGCAGTATTCATACTTTCTGGATGAGGTATAAGATTGACCTTATATTTCTTGACAGGAAAAATAAAATCATAAAGCTGTATGAAAACTTCAAACAATTCAGATTTACTCCCGTAATTAAAAATGCATGTAAGGTAATTGAACTTCCAGCTTCTACCATCAGCAATAACTTCCTAAGAACAGGGGATGAATTAAAGTTTTTAAATTAGTTTTTTCATCCTGCTGCTCAATAAAATCTTAAGACTATGGCAATTACATATATATAATATAGAGTTTTTTAATTTAATAATACCCTTCTATTGCACAAACCAATCTATTGCCGGTAATTGCACTGTTATTAATGTTGTTTCCTTCATATATTTAGCGTGACATGGATTTTCTTCATTCAAATACCAAAAAATTTTATAAATTTTATTATTTATGTATTTACATAAATAAATAATTATGCTAATATTCCAAATAATCTAATTATGTAAATGAATAAATAGGCTTTTAAGCAAAATAATTAAATGAATAGGGCATCTTTAATATTTAAACAAAAACTTATATCAATAATATTCATTATTATAGCTTTGATTGGAGGAGTGCTGATTTACTTTTATATTTCAAACCTCAAATCATTGTCGACACTGAATCAATATTCCAATGAAGTGCTGATAGCAAAAGAAGAAATTGTCAGCGGATCTGAAATAAAGCCGGAAATGACTGGAAGACAAAAAATTTCAAATAATATTTTTTCCAGCAAATTTGTTTCAAATGAAAATGAAATAACAGGCAAGACAGCAAAAGAAACCATTTTGAAAGGCGAAATTATTTCCAAAGACAAAATTGCCGGAATTGATGATTTATCACAAGGAAATTTAAAATTTTCAACATATATACCTTCAAAAGAAAAAGCTGTAACAATCCCCGTAATATATTGGGGTGATGCTTCTCTTATCAATATTGGAGACAGCGTTGATGTTATTTCAACATATTATGAAAAAGACAGTTCCAGCTTAAAGTCTGAAATTGTTTTAAATAAAGAAGAAATAATTATTATTTCACAATTATCAGATAAAAAGGATGAGAGTTCAGTTAAAGATGAGGGTCTGGCGGTTCTTAATTTTGAAAGTAACAGCATAAAAGATAACAGCGTTTTATATCTTACTTTTTATCTGAATGAAGAAGAGATTACCAGAATTTTTAGTGCAGTTGAAAAAGGAAACTTAAATATTGCTCTTTGCTCATCAAAAATATTCTAAAAAATAAAATGTTTATTTTATCAGGTTTTCAGAAATGACACACGAGTAATTAAAAAATAGGAATTATTACAAAATTTATTAATAAAGAAGGAAACAAAGATTATAAATGAAAAAGGAAGATGGAAAAATAATATTAATTTCAGGAAGTAAGGGAGGATGCGGGCAAAGTTTTATTTGCAACTGTCTGTCAAATTATCTCTCAATTAATACTGATAAAAATATATTGCTGATGGATTTTAACACCGGCAGGATGGATTCAAGAATAATTTACAAGACCAGGGAAGACAATATCAGGACAATCCATGATATAAGAAACATCTCCGAAGAAATTGATGAAAGTATTATAAAAAAGATTGTAGTTAATTTTGACAACAGCCTCAATGTGATTTTTCCGCCGCTGTATTCTGATAATTTGAAGGCTATATCTTATAAAGATCTTCTTAAAATCTTTAAAACCTTAAAGAGAATCTTTGATATGATTCTGGTGGATTATCCGTTTTATCCCCATTTAACGGAAAAGGATAAAAGTATTTTGAATGATGTTGATAAATTATTGTTTGTAAGTCTTCCTGATTTAATATCTTTAAGCAATTTAAATATAATAATAAAGCAGCTTGCCGACATCATTGATTATTTGAATCCTGAAGTCATAGTAAATAAATATAATGTGCAGCCATCAATTTCCTTTGCTCTGCTCAGTGCGGTTCTTAAATATCCGGTTGATTATTTTATTCCCTTTGACAGGGATATCCAGCAGCTTTATCTGGAAAAAGGTCCATCACATATTTTTAGATACAACCTGAAAATAATAAGGGATTTATCCGGTATCGGCACCAACTTGATTGAGCAACTTTTTTAAACCGTTGCATTACACTTAAAATAGTATTGAGAGATTTCAAGAGATTTTTTATCTGATTTTTAAAATAAATTTTTTAATATTTATAAATTTCAACTAAAGCTTTCAAAAGAAAATTATGCAACAGGATATTCTTGAAAATATTTATAAAAAATTAGCTGCAAGAATTGATATTTACAATCTTAACTTTGCTGATGAAAAAAATAAGCTGAAAATTATCGAAAAAAATCTTTCAGAAATACTGGACAGCGAAAAAACTTTACTTTCTGCAAAAGATTTTAAGATTGTTTTAAACCATATTTATGAAGAAAGCTTTGGATATGGACCCGTCAGCGAACTTATGAAAAATGATGAAATCACTGAAATAATGATTAATAATTTTGATGATATTTTTATTGAAAAATCAGGCTTAATTCAAAAAACAAATATAAATTTTAACAGCAACATGCATGTAAAAAATTTCATTGAAAAAGTTTTAAGTCCTTTAGGTTTGAGAATAGATGAAAGCTGCCCCATGGCAGATGCAAGGCTTAAGGATGGTTCAAGAATAAATGTGGTAATAAATCCCATTTCCTCAAATGAAATAGTAGTATCAATCAGAAAATTTAAAAAGAAATTAAAAACTGTTGATGATTTGGTTATGGAGGGTACTTTAAATTATGAAGTTTCAGACTTTATAAAATTATGTGTTAAAAAAAAGGCAAACATTGTAATTTCAGGAGCAACTTCCACCGGAAAGACAACCCTTTTAAATATAATTTCTAATTTTATACCTGCAAATGAAAGAATTATTTCTATTGAAGATACTTTTGAGATAAGCATCAGCTTAAAAAATATTGTAAGGCTTGAAAGCAGACTCCCAAATATAGAGGGTAAAGGCGAAATTACAATCAGAGATTTGGTCAGGAACTCTTTAAGAATGAGACCTGACAGGATAATAGTCGGAGAAGTAAGAGGAATTGAGTCAATTGATGTTCTGCAGGCTATGAATACAGGTCATAATGGTTCAATGACAACTGTTCATGCTAATTCTCCTGTGGATTTAATTTCAAGACTTGAAACCATGTTGATCATGTCGGGACTTAATTTAAATCCTTCAGCAGCAAGAAGAATAATCTCATCTTCCATAAATATAATTATTCATCTTGAAAGGTTAAATGACGGTACAAGAATTGTTTCCAGAATCTGTGAACTTGCAAATGAAAGCAATGTAATAGGAGAAAAGTCTGAAATAATCATCAGGGATATTTTTAATTATTGCAGTATAGAAAATAAAAATAAAAATTCAAGTAATGAAACCTGCTTTAAGTTTTCAGGACATATTCCCTTATTTTTAAAAGACAGCTTTCTTGTTTAAAAAGAATCAATAATTTTTAGAAAAGAACAAACTTTAAGATAATAATCCTTGGAAAGTTTTAATTATGGCAGATAAAAGCACAATATTAATATCAGCGGCATCATTTATCATTTTAGCTTTAGGATTTACAGGATTTTATTTATTTTTTAAAAGCATTTTTAAATCAGATATTTTTACTCAAAATTCTGAAAATTCTTTAAGCAGTCAGGAAATATTCAGTTTAAATATAAAAAGAAGTTTAAATGTAAATGATAAATATTTTAACAGCCGCAAAAATATTAAATGGAACGGTAACATATCTGCCGCGTCCGCATCTGCGATGTCCTATGGTGTCAGATTTACTGATATTTTAGTTAGTCTTTATGAAAAAAGAAAAAAATATATTCTTGCGGCAATTTTTGTCTTATTTTTATGCATATTTTTTATTGTCTTTAAAAATATATTTACCTCCTTCTTCATATCAATAATGAGCACAGCAATAATAAATGAATTTGCAAATGGGATTTCAGAAAAAAGAAAAGAAGCTCTGGACATTCAATTAATAGAATTTATTTCAAATATGATAATAATGCTTAAAGCCGGAAAAGAAATAAGACAAATTTTTAAGGAGTCATATGATTTCATAAAAGATCCGCTTAAAACTCATATAAGAAATTTAGTTAATGAGGTGGAGCTGAATGTATCAATGGATTGTGCTCTTGATAATTTTACACAAAACACAGGAAGCAGGGAAGCAAATCTGCTTGCAAATGCCATTAAAATAAACAGAAAAATAGGAGGCAATCTGCTTTTCATACTGGAAAATATAATAAAGACACTACAGGAGAACCTTAAGATAAAATCCCGCATAAAAACACAAACTGCCCAGAACAGATTTTCAGGCAATTTTATTTCCTTATTTCCTCTTGCGGGATTTGCAGGGATGTATTTTTTTCTTAACTCCGGTGTTGCTGCTTTTCTTTCCTCAAGAATTGGAAATATTTTATTTGTAGCCGGTTCATTGCTTGAATTTTCAGGTTTTATTTTAATAAAAAAGATATTAAGGCAAGACTTTCTTTAATTAAATGGCAATTTATTTTATTACAATTTCATATTTTCTTTTTTTAATATTTGCATCTTATTATTTAATAAAAAATATATTTATTAAAAAAGATTTGTTAAAAAAATACCCGGTCAATTATCAAAATGATGTCAGCAGTAAATCAGAATTATTTAAATGCTTAAATATTTTTTTTGCAAAGATAGGAAAATTTGCTAAAAAGGCTCTTTTTAAAACATATCTTGCAAAACTTGAAAATTTAATTTCTGACAATAATGAATTTAAATCTTCTCATTTTACAATTGAATCTTTTACAGGTTTTAAAATCTTTTTATCCATACTTCTGTTTATATTTTGCATTATATCAATAAATAACAGGCTGTTTATGATCATTTCAAGCACTGCAGGATTAATTGCCGGTTTTTTCATTCCTGATTACCTCATTAAACACATGAATTTAAAAAGGCTTCAGAAAATGGACAGGGATTTGCCGTACATAATAGATTTGCTTTATGTGGCTTCCCTGTCGGGGCAAAATATTTATAATTCAATAAAAACAGTTATACAGAAATACGACAGCAGGATAAGCAATGAGTTTAAAGGATTTTTGCAGCAGATTGATTTCGGTATAGGAAAGAAGGAAGCATACAGCAATATTATCAGGAAGAATAATTCAGATTCTTTTAAAAGCTTTATCTTTACATTGCAGCAGGCGGAAAGCTATGGTTCTTCAATAAGTGAACTCTTAAGGCAAAAAGCGGAATTTTTAAGATTTGAAATAAATCAGGATATTGACAGAAAAACAAGGCTTATTTCCACAAAAATGCTTTTTCCTTTAATATTTTTGATACTTCCTTCATTTCTTCTGCTTGTGTGCGGGCCGCTTGTTTACCTGGTTGGAGGAAGCATGTTTTTAAAATCATGAAAATTTTTTTTAAATAAGATTTATTAATAAAACAAAAGGAAAGGAGGATAAATTGAGGTTAAGATTTACATCAGCAAGGGAGGTGATAAAAATAATCAGAAAACTTAAGGAAAAAATAAGAAATAAATTTTTAAATCAGAGGGGACAGTCAACTCTTGAATATGTTCTTGTTACAGTAGTTGCTGCCATAGTTTCTGCCATTTTGATTGCCATTGGAAAGCCGATGATTATAGATTTGATCTCAAAAGCATTTGGAAAGATAGCAGGAACGCTGTAAAAATTTTTGCTGGAAAACAGCGGTATATGGTTATTGATAAGAATTTTTAAATTATTAAGGATTATAAATGATTGCCAGGAAAACCTGATAAGCTTAATACTCCCGGACGAAGTGAGCGATCAACTTATTTTATTAAAATAAAAATTTAAGAAACTTTTTAATTAGGGCAATGAAAATATTTAAAATAAACAAAAACATAAGGGTTAAAATTAAAAAAATTTTTGCTGATAAAAATGGGCAATCAACAGTTGAATTCACTTTATTAATCCCATTTTTAATAATAACCTGTATTGCTGTTTTCCAGTTAGGATATGTAATTTATTTAAAAAATAACATTAAGCAGATGTCAAGAGAAGCAGTCAGAGCTGTTTCTACAACTAATTCAAATGTTCTTGGAGAGGAGGTTATGAGGGAAGGGGTAAGTTTATCTGATGGTATGACTTTAGATATGATGATTGAACCATCTTTGCAAGAAAGCAGAAAGGTTGGCGATATTGTAAAAGTTAAAATTTCACTAAATTATTCCGGTTTTGGCGGCATGATAACAAAATTATTCGGAAAACCATTGTTAATTTATTCAGAAAACAGCATGAGGATGGAATGCCAGTAAAAAATAATATTAAAAAATTAAATTTGCAGAAGTTCATAATATTTAAAAATATTTTCAGTCAGCAAATCCGCAGCAGCTCAAGAGGCAATATTTCAATAATATTAGGAGTGCTTGTTTTAATGTTTGCAGTATTGTTTGTTTCAATTTTTGATATTTTTCAGTTATACATCGCCCGGGAACACACTAAAAATGCATCCGATGCCGCAACTCTTGCTGCTGCTCAAAATCTGCTGTTTTTTGAGCAGGAAAAAATACTTGAAATAGCTAATGAAATCAGCCGCAAAAATGATTGTGATCTACAGTTAATAGAATTTAACTATGATGAAATAGTTGTAAGAACATTTAAAAAAGTAAATTTCATATTCATAGGCAGGATTTTAAAAAATAACTGTACAGTTTACTCAACTTCAAGGATAAAAGTTACATATCCATGGGATGTAAAATTTAATAACTGTAAATCTTTCAGATTTGAGTTTTAATAGTCCCATATTTGTGCTGTAAGTTTTTTAAATGGCTTTTTGAAAATCTATTATTTTTAGCAATACATCAACATATTAATAATTGTTTATTTTTATATTTAATTATTTAGAGCATTTTTTTAAGTTTATTATAAAAACCAGTTTGAAAACTTTATTTAAATTAAAAATAAAAAAGGAGAAAGATGACTAATTTAAATCAACTAACATTGCTCGGGAATCTGGCAAGAGATCCGGAAATAAAATACACCAGCGAAGGGCTGGCAATAACAGATTTAAGAGTGGCTGTAAACAGAAAATGGAAGAACAGGGAAGGAAATGATATGGAAAATGTAGAGTTTTTTAATATTACCGCATGGAACAAACTTGCCGAAAATTGTGCAAATGATTTAAAAAAGGGAGACAGAATTATGGTAAGCGGAAGGCTGAACCATAGAAGTTTTGAAACAAAAGACGGCAAGAAAATCAATATAATGAATGTAATAGCTGATGTAGTTGCAGCAAGTCTTGAATTTTGCTCTGTAAAAATTGTTGCAAGAGACACCAATTTGGAAAATGGAGAAACTGAAATTACTTAAAAGTTAAACTTTTCCTTATAATTTTTTGTTTATTACACAAAGAAAACAATTATTTATGATATTATAACTTTATTTTTATACATTGATATTTTCTGAAAGACATCATAATAAACAGTATAATAAATAATGAATTATAAATATTTCAAAAATTACTAATGAAGGATTAATATTGGAACTTAAAAAATCTGATTATGAAAGTTATGATTACAGGCAGTTCTGGGAAGATGATAAGAGAGCTTATGAAGATGCTTCTGAAAGGCTGGCAATTTCAAAACTTTTTAAAGGAGAAAATAAAAAAGGCACTATAATAGATATTGGTTGTGGTTATGGAAGACTTTTTAATGAATATTGTGATTATGATACAATAATTATGCTTGATTACTCCCTGAATAATTTAAAAAATGCACAAATCAGCATCAAAAATTATTTAAAACAGGATAATAAAAAGTTCAGCAAGGTATATTTTATTGCCGCAGATGCAGCAAATCTGCCATTTAAAAATGAAATTGCTGATACGGCAATTTCTGTCAGAATAGTTCATCATTTAAATGATCCGGAAAAACTTATTTCTGAAACAGGAAGAATATTGATGGAAAACGGGTTGTTTATTCTTGAATTTGCAAATAAAAGAAATCTGAAAAATATTTTCAAATTTTTTTTTGGAAAACTAAAAACATCACCATTTAGTCAGCAACCCCTAAGAATAGGAGACACAATATTAAATCAGCATCCGAACATCATAATTAATTATTTAAAGAAATATAATTTCCGGATAAAGAAAGTTATAAGTGTTTCAAATTTAAGAACACAATTTTTAAAAGGAAAGTTTAAATTTGGGAATTTACTGATGCTTGAAAATATTTCTCAGGAGCTGTTTTCTTTCTGCAAATCAGGACCAAGCATATTTATCAAATCTTTTCTACAAAGAACTAATCAAAAAAAAGTATTAAATAATTTAGCGGAAAAACCTGACAGCTTTAAAGATATGCTTCTTTGTCCAGAATGCAGAGACAAAAAGTCCAAATTTAAAATTTCAGACAACTTAATTGTTTGTAATTTGTGCGGCGCCAAATTTTTAATAATTGATGGTATTTATGATTTAAGAACCTCACAATAATATAGTATTATTTATCTTAATTACATCCAAAAACATGCTGTTAAGTAAAAAAACAAATTAACTTTCAAATAATTGGTTCTGATATTGCGGAACTTATAATCTTTTGTTACAATCATGATACAAATTAATTGGATAATAATTAAAATTTAATATTTATGAGAATTTTGCCAGTAATTTAACTGGCTTTTTTACTGCAATAATGAAAATTTAGTAGCAAAGGGAAAAATGACAGATTTAATTTATTCAGAAGGTATAATTCAAAGACTTTCACATTATCTTAGATTTATTATCAGTTTAAGGGATATTGGCAAAAGAACGGTAACTTCAAAAGATATAAGTGAAAGCACCAAAGTAAACAGCGCAGAAGTAAGAAGAGATTTGATTTATTTTGGAATAAAGGGGAAAAGAGGTGTTGGATTTAAAATAGATGATCTTATTGATTCATTCAATAAAATTTTAGGCCATGAAGAAAGCGTAAGGATAGTTTTGGTAGGCGCAGGCAATCTTGGAAGAGCTATTTTAAATTACAAAATGCTAAACAAATTTGGTTTTAACATCGAGTATGTTTTTGATAATGATAAAAACGTCATAGGAAAAAAGATATCCGGAAAGGAAGTAACAGATATCTCAAATTTAAAAAGTGTTGTAAAAGACAAGTCATTAAAAATAGCAATACTTGCAGTCAGTCCGGAGGCTGCTCAGAATGTTACAAACCTGCTTGTTGATTCAGGGATAAAGGTCATAATTAATTATACCTCTGTGCCTGTTGATGTTCCTGCTCATATTAATATACAAACAGCAGATCCTATTGAAATATTGCTTCATACCCTTTACTATTTATCAAAAACAGGTCAGACCTACTGATTTGCAAAAATTTTATATCAATTTATTAAATAACAGTCACAGTATTTAATTTTTTTCAAATATGGTCTAATATCAATATTTCGTTTTTTAATTTTTTTTATTTTTATATTTTTATAATTGAAAGAAAATATTATCCATTATGAATAAAGCCAGAGGATGTTTTATTTTTTTTATAATAATTGCTTTAGTTGCGATAATCTTTCTCTTATTTTTTATACAAAAAAATCCAAAGGCAGAAACTAAGTTAACTGTTATAGATGAATCAGAAACACAGAATTCATCTTCCAGTAATTCCAATACTGCAGGTTCTTTAAATTTAACAATTAAAAATATTCATGATGACGGCTCTTCTGATTATTTGTTCCTTGGAATTGATGAAAGAGAAAATCAGAATAAATTCAGAGGCAGAACCGACACTATAATTATTTATCATATTGGCTCCAATGGAATTGACGCACTTATTTCAATTCCAAGAGATACAAAAGTTGAACTTCAGGGACATGGTACAAATAAAATAAATGCTGCTTATGAATATGGCGGCTTAAATATGATAAGTGAGGAAATTTATAAACTTACAGGTATTGGTGTGGATAAGGTAATGATTGTAAATTTTGCAGGATTTACGAAAATAATTGATGCATTGGGCGGTGTCAGGATTACAATTACCGAACCCCTGCATGATTCAAAATCAGGGTCTGATTTTGATCCTGGAACTTATAATTTTAACGGGGAGCAGGCACTTGCATTTGCACGAAATCGTGCAACAGCAAAGGGAGATTTTGACAGAATGAACAGACAGAAATACCTGCTTTCAGAAATATTCAAACAAAAAGCAAACTTTTCAATTATTTCCGGAATTCCTTCAATAATAAAAATTTTAAGGGAAGAAACAAAATCAAACTTTACAATATGGGATTATTTAAAGATCGGTTTTAGGCTAATAAAAAACAAAAGCAGCATAAAGCTTTTAACATTACCGGGTAAAACAAAAACAATAAATAAGATCAGCTATGTACTCGTCAATGATAAGGAAGCTAAAGCTTATTTAACGGAGAATTTAGGTAATAAAAATTAATATATATTAAAATTAATAAAACAAATCCTGTATAATAATACTGGCATGATGTAGCGGTACATGTGCACCGGTTTTTTTAGTTTTTTCATAAATAAATTATCATTTAAAATTTATATATTTTAAGAGGTAAAAGTGGCATCAAATTTTGAATTAAGTATTGCAAATTTATCTTTTCTTTCTGATAGCGGCAGTTTTCTTTTGCAAATCTCAATAAAAAATTCAATTTTAAATGACTTTATTAAAAATTTGATACCTGAAAGCGATAAATCCTGGTTAAGTGATTTAAAAAGTTGGGAAATAAGCAACAATTGGATACTTGAAATTGCAGATATATGTATAAAGCAATATGAACAGGTATTTTTTGACCGCGGTGATGAAATTCTGCTGGATTTAAAGGATGAAAAGTCATTTGATAAATTCAAATATATGGTTGAGGAAATAAACCGCTAAATTTAATTTGTTTATTAAAATTTCGGGGAGACTTTAATGATATCAAGATATACTCTCAAAGAAATGGGGAAAATCTGGGAGGATGAAAATAAATATTCAAAATGGCTTCAAATAGAAAAAGCTGTAGCACTGTCTCAAGCTGAACTTGGAATTATACCTGAAGAAGCTGCAAGGGACATTAATGATAAAGCCTGTTTTAATGTCAACGAAATACTAAAAATTGAAGAAAAAACTGGTCATGATGTGATTGCTTTTCTTACAAATGCCAGTTCATATATAGGTGAATCTTCAAAATATATGCATTTCGGGCTTACTTCTTCCGATATTGGTGATACGGCTCTGTCTCTGCAAATAATAGATGCTATAAATATTATTGAGATTAAAATAAAAAAACTCATTAAAATTTTGAAAGAGCAGGCTTTTAAATACAGGAATATAGTAATAGTAGGAAGGACTCATGGAATACATGCTGAACCTGTAACTTTCGGCCTTAAATTTGCTGTGTGGACTTTTGAAATGAAACGGAATCTAAACAGACTGCAAAATGCAAGAGAAGTTATAAGTTTTGGCAAGATATCGGGGGCGGTTGGAACGTATGCAAATACACCTCCGGAAGTTGAAAAACTGGTATGCGCCAAACTGGGGCTTAAAAATTCACCGGCTTCTACTCAAATCCTTCAAAGAGACAGGCATGCAGAAGTAATAAGTACGCTTGCAATCTGCGGAGGAACACTTGAGAAGATTGCTCTCGAGATAAGAAATTTGCAGAGAACTGATGTCAGAGAAGTTGAAGAACCATTTACGGAAGGCCAAAAAGGCTCATCAGCAATGCCTCATAAAAAAAACCCTGTAATTTGTGAAAGAATATGCGGACTTGCAAGGGTACTGCGAGGAAATGCGATAACTGCTTTTGAAGATATGGCTCTCTGGCATGAGAGGGACATATCTCATTCTTCTGCTGAAAGAGTCATATTTCCCGACAGTTTTATAATTCTGGATTATATTCTTGAAAAGACAATATTTGTAATTGGAAATATTAAAGTAATGCCGGAAAATATGAGGAAAAATCTTTTAAAATACGGTGGTATTATTTTTTCGCAAAGAGTTTTACTTGAACTGATAAACAAGGGAATGCCAAGAGAAGAAGCTTACATTCTTGTTCAGGATGCAGCCTTGAAAGCCTGGCAGCAGGAAGGAAATTTTAAGGAAAACCTCCTGAAAGAGAAAAAAATTACCGGATTAATTTCAGAAAATGAGATTGAGAAACTTTTTGATGTAAATTATCATCTCAAACATGTTGACACAATAATTAACAGGCTTCAGGAAATTTAATTTTAAAATTACCAGGATGTAATTAAATTTAAGATAAAAATAATAATTTTAAGTCAAAATTGAAAATTGTAAAAAATTAAAAGGAAAAAAGACTTTATGCTTAACGTAAATGTATATGTAACTTTAAAAAAAGAAATTCTTGATGCGCAGGGACTTGTAATAAAAAAAGCAATAAAACAGATAGGATATGAAAACGTAAGAGAAGTCAGATTCGGCAAATTTATACGGTTGGAAATTGATGACACCGGTAAAACTATGGATGAAATAAAAAAGGAAATTGACTATTTAAGTGACAAACTTTTAGCAAATCCCAATATTGAAAATTATAAGTACGAAATAATGGGGGATTGATGGCGGGTAAATCAAAACCATATTTTGGAATTTTAGTTTTTCCGGGTACCAACTGTGAAATGGATTGTTATCATGTTTTAAAAAATCTTCTGAAGGTTGACTGTAAATTAATCTGGCATAAGGAAACCGGAGATGATGATGATGTTAATGCAATAATAATTCCAGGAGGCTTTTCATATGGCGATTATTTAAGAACAGGAGCTGTAGCCAAATTTTCTCCTGTTATGTCTTTTGTGAGAGACTTTGCCCAAAATGGCGGACTTGTTATCGGCATTTGTAATGGTTTTCAGATTTTGCTTGAGGAAAATCTTCTTCCTGGAGCAATGCTGCGAAATAATACATTAAAATTTATCTGCAAATATGTAAATTTAAGAGTTGAAGATATAAATAATCCTTTTACTTCGGGTTATAAAACAAATGAAATAATCAGGATGCCGATAAGACATAATGAAGGCAATTATTATATTGACAGTGAAGGACTCAAGCAGCTTATAAAAGAAAACAGGATATTATTAAGATATTGTGATGCACAGGGTAATGTTAACAAGGATACTAATCCAAACGGTTCAATTGATAATATTGCGGGGATATGCAATGAAAAAAGAAATATTTTCGGTCTGATGCCGCACCCTGAAGCATGCAGTGAAAAACTGCTTGGTTCTGAAGACGGTTTAAAAATATTTAAATCAATTATTAATCATATTTTTTAAAATCAGATATTTTGAGAAACGGCAGAAGGCGGTTTTATGAAGCAGGATGATAATCAATACAAAAAATTAGGCTTGAAATATAATGAATATCTGAAAATACTCAAATATCTTGGCAGAAAGCCTAATTATCTTGAATTAAACATATATTCCGTAATGTGGTCTGAACACTGCAGCTATAAAAGTTCAAAAGCCCTTCTTAAAAATTTTAAAACCACAGGAAAATATGTTTTACAGGGTCCTGGTGAAAATGCAGGAGTTCTGGATATTGGCGATAATCAGGCACTGATATTTAAAATGGAATCACACAATCATCCTTCAGCTGTTGAACCTTATCAGGGTGCGGCAACAGGAATCGGAGGAATAATCAGGGATATATTTGCAATGGGTGCACGGCCCATCTGCAGTTTAAACTCCTTAAGATTTGGAAAGCCGTATGGTGATGAACATCAGAAATATTTGTTTGAGATGGTTGTCAAGGGGATAGGCGACTATGGGAACTGTATGGGAATTCCTACAGTCGGAGGAGAAGTTTATTTTGATGATACTTATAATGGAAACTGTCTTGTTAACGCAATGAGTGTTGGACTTGCTCAAAAAGATAAACTGATAAAATCAAAGGCATTTGGAACAGGAAACTACCTTGTTTTAATCGGTTCAAGTACAGGGAGGGACGGAATACATGGAGCAACATTTGCCTCGGATGAACTTAATGAAGAATCAGAAACACGAAGGCCATCAGTTCAAGTCGGTGATCCGTTTATGGAAAAGGTTGTGCTTGAAGTATGTCTTGAACTGCTTGAAAAAAAATTGATACTTAGTTTGCAGGATATGGGGGCTGCAGGTATAACAAGTTCTTCAGTCGAAATGGCAAGCAAGGGAAATACAGGTGCAGATATTGATGTTGCCATGGTGCCGTTAAGGGAAGCAAGCATGCTGCCTTATGAAATAATGATTTCCGAATCACAGGAAAGAATGCTGGCGCTTGTTGAGCCTTCAAAGCTTTCCGCAGTAAAAGCAGTTTGCGATAAATGGAATATAAATTGCGAAAGGATTGGAACTGTTACAGATAACGGACTTTACAGGATTTTTAAAGGTGAAGAATTGCTTGGAGAAATTCCTGTTAAAACTCTTACTGATGAAGCTCCTGTTTATTACCATAAATATGAAAGACCAAAATATATTGACAGTGCAGTTTCATATTCATTAACTGAAGATGATTATGACGGATTGCTGAAAAAATATTCCCATAATGAAATTTTTAAAAAAATCATATCTTCCCCAAATATATGCAGCAAAAAATGGGTTTGGCAGCAATATGACCATATGGTTCAAATAAATACGGTGCTCCTTCCAGGTCATGACAGTGCAGTAATCAGAATTAAAAATATCCCTAAGGCCATTGCATTTTCATGTGACGGAAATGGAAGATATTGTTATCTTGATCCTTATAAAGGTTCTATAATTGCTGTAGCTGAGACAGCAAGAAATTTAGCTTGCTGCGGAGCTGTTTCAATGGGGCTGACAGATTGCCTCAATTTTGGAAATCCTGAAAAACCCGGGATTTTCTGGCAGTTTAAAAATTCAATTGACGGCATTATCAAAGCCTGCGAGGTATTTGAAATTCCTGTTATAAGCGGAAATGTAAGTTTTTACAATGAAAGTTTTGGAAAAGCAGTTTATCCTACCCCTGTAATAGGGACTGCCGGAATTATTGAGGATATAAAAAATCTGATTGGGATGGATTTTAAAAATAAAGGTGACATGATAATTCTTATAGGAAGAAAGATTAATGATGATGATTTTGAAAATGACGGAATGGGAGGGTCGGAATTTATGGAGCTGTTTTTTGGCAGGGTTGCAGGTAAATGTCCCGATATAAATCCCGATTATGAAAAAAAGCTTCATAATCTTTGCATTGATTTAATCAAGAAAAGACTGGTAAATTCAGCGCATGATGTTTCTATCGGAGGTATTGCTGTTACCATTGCAGAAAGCTGTATTTCCGGAAAAACAGGAGCACAAATCAGCATGAGGGCAAAAGATAATGATTTTCTTAAGTATTTATACAATGAAAATCAGTCAAGGATAATAATTTCAGCAAGTCAGCCAAATTTAAAGATGATTGAAGATAAATGCAGGCAAATTAAAATTGATTTTGAAATAATAGGCACAGTTGGCGGAAATAATTTAACTGTAAATAAAAAGATAGATATCAGTATAGAAGAATTAACTGCACTTTATGATAAATCCATTGAAAAAATCATGTCAAAATAAACAAAATATTTTTAGCTGTTTTTATTTAAACGGCATCTGGTAAGTTTTTATTATTGATATTGTTTAAAAATTGTTTTATTTTAATTTGGGCAGTTTGAAATATTTATTTTACAGCAAATGATTTTATTTTTTATATAAATTTATTTTATGGAAATAAAAAAAGAAGATTTTAAAAGGATAAATAAGGGAAGGAAGCATTTAAAAATAAAATTGAATTCATATAACTTTCAGTTGAATGAAATCCATGAGGAATGCGGAATCTTTGGCATATATTCAAATAAAAAAAATGTAGCAGAAATAATTTTTTACGGACTGCAGGCACTTCAGCATAGAGGACAGGAAAGCGCCGGAATTGCTGTTTCAGATGGCGAAAATATTTTGATTTACAAGGACCTTGGACTTGTTTCAAGCGTGTTTAATGAGCAGAACCTTGCACCTCTTCAGGGACATATAGGCATAGGCCACTCAAGATATTCCACCAAAGGAAAAAATGTATGGAGAAACAGTCAGCCAATATTTAGAACTTTCAAAGGGCAAAGTTTTGCAATTGCCCATAATGGAAATCTTATAAATACGGAGTCACTTAGAAAAACACAGATAAAGAAAGGCGCAAGATTTGAAACCACAACTGATACTGAAATAATTGCTTCTTTAATTGAAACATCTCAAAAAGAAAATATGGAAGATGCAATAAAGGAAGCAATTTCGTTAATAAAAGGTTCGTTTTCTCTTCTTATCCTTACTTGCGATAAGTTGATGGCAATAAGAGATCCAAACGGATTCAGACCCATGGTACTTGGAATAAAGGCGGACAGCTATATTATTGCTTCAGAAACATGCGCGCTTGACATAATAGACGCAAAGTTCATACGGGAGGTTGATCCCGGAGAGTTTATAATTATTGATGAAGACGGCATTCGTTCCCAGATGCTGCTTCCTGTGGAAAGAAGATCAATGTGTGTTTTTGAACTGATATATTTTGCAAGGCCTGACAGTTATATTTATAACAGGAATTTATATGAAGTCAGGCATAAAATGGGGGAGGAGCTTGCAAAGGAAGCGCCTGCTGATGCTGATCTGGTTATTTCAGTTCCGGATTCAGGAACTCCTGCAGCAGTAGGATACTCTGCCTTCTCAAAAATACCTTATGCCGAAGGTTTTATTAAAAACAGATATATCGGGAGAACCTTTATTCAGCCAAGTCAGGATATAAGGGAAATTGGAGTGCGTTTGAAATTAAATCCTCTTAAAGATGTCGTAAAAGGTAAAAGGATTGTAGTTGTTGATGATTCTATTGTAAGGGGAAATACCTCAAAACAGATTGTAAAAATGCTTTATAATGCAGGAGCAAAAGAAATACACATGAGAATCAGCTCGCCTCCGCTCATTCATCCGTGTTTTTATGGAATAGATATGGCAACCCGTGCAGAATTTATTGCAAATCACAGAACTGTGGAAGATATAAAAAATTATCTGGGGGTTGACAGTCTTGCATATTTAAGTATAGAAGGGCTGGTACGGGCAATTGGAGAGCCAAAAGATAATTTTTGCTTTGCATGCTTTAATGGTGATTATCCTGTAGATATTTCTGAAATCCTTAAATATGATAAATTTTCCATTGATAATGAAGACAGGCTGGCAGGTAAAGTTAAAAGAAGATAAAAAAATAAAATTCCTTAAAAAAATGGAAAGTAAAAATAAGGCAAATCATAAATTTTCATATGAGGATGCAGGAGTAAATACCGGAAAGGCATCTGAAGCAATCAACTTGTTTAAAAGCAAAGTCTTTTCAACTTTTAACAGAAATGTGCTAAATGATCTGGTTTCTTACGCAGGATTATTTCAACTGGAAACAGGAAATTATAAAAATCCTGTTTTGGTTTCTTCCACAGACGGGGTAGGTACAAAGGTACTTATTGCAAAACAAACCGGAGATTTTTCTGCCATAGGACAGGACCTGGTTGCAATGTGTGTAAATGATATTCTTTGCTGCGGAGCAAAACCATTGTTTTTCCTTGATTACCTTGCCTGCGGAAAACTTGAACCCCAAAAGATAAAAACTGTTGTAGAATCCATTGCAGAGGGCTGCCTGATCGCAGGATCAGCATTAATTGGCGGTGAAACTGCTGAAATGCCCGGAGTTTACAGGGAAGATGACATTGACATGGCTGGTTTTGCTGTAGGAATTGTTGACAGGGATAAAATAATAACTAAAAAAATGGTAAAGGAAGGGGATATTCTTTGCGGAGTTGCCTCGTCAGGCCCGCACAGCAACGGCTATTCTCTTATAAGAAAGATAATATCCGACTGTAATCTGGATTTGAGTAAAAACTATAATATAGATGAAAATAATCCAAGCCTTGGAAAAATCCTTCTAACTCCGACAAGAATATATGTAAAGATACTGGAAAATCTGATTGATTCAGGTAAGGTAAAAGGTCTTGCTCATATTACCGGCGGAGGTTTTTATGAAAATATCAACAGGATTATTCCTGAAAACTGCAATGCCAGAATCAATAAAAAAGCGTGGAAAGTTCCATCAATATTTAATTTTCTGCAGGATGCTGGCAATATTGAAGTAGAAGAAATGTACAGAGTTTTTAATATGGGGATTGGAATGGCAATAGTAATTGATAAGAATGACCTTGATTTTGCTCAAAAAATTTTAAATAAAAGCAGTGAAAATCTTCTGGAAATAGGAGTTATTACAAAAGGGAGCGGAATGGTTGAGGTAGTTTAAAAATGAACAGCATTTCAAATAACAAAAGAAAAAGAATTGCAGTGTTTGCATCCGGGAATGGTTCAAACCTACAGGCAATAGTTGATTATTCATTAAAAAATGATATAAACGGCGATGTTGTTTTTGTTTTAAGCAATAATCCAAGTGCTTATGCTTTGGAAAGAGCTAAAAACGCAGATATTAAATCAATATGCATAGATTCAAAAAAATTTGTTTCAAGACAAGAATATGACAGGGAAATTTTAAAAGTACTGAAAAATGAAAACATTGATCTGATATGTCTTGCAGGTTACATGCTTCTTTTTACTTTAGATTTTATAAACGAATATTTAAACAAATTGATAAATATCCATCCTTCACTCCTGCCTTCTTTTAAGGGAAAACAGGCAATTAAGGATGCTTTTGATTATGGTGTCAGGATTACAGGAGCCACTGTACATTTTGTTGAGTTTGAAATTGACAACGGTCCGATAATTTTGCAGGAAGCAGTACAGGTGTCAGAAAAAGACACGCTGGATGAGCTGGAAAATAAAATTCATAAAGTTGAACACAGAATTTATCCTCTTGCAGTTAAATATTTCTGCAGGGATGAGCTGAAGATAAATGGACGGAAAGTAAGTATTTTGGAAAGGAGCTAAAACTGGAAATAAAAATAGAAAGAGCATTAATAAGTGTTTCCGATAAAAGGGCAGTAATTGAGTTTGCAAAGGGTCTTGAGAATTTCGGAATTGAAATTGTTTCTACCGGAGGGACTTACAAAGTACTTAAGGAAGCAGGAGTTAAAGTTATGAAGATTGATGAACTTACAGGTTTTCCCGAAATGCTTGACGGCAGAGTTAAAACTTTACATCCTTTTGTTCATGGCGCAATTCTTGCAAACAGAGATATTCCCTCTCATATGCAGCAGATAAAGGATGCAGCAATAAAAAAGATAGATATGGTGGTAGTAAATCTTTATCCTTTCAGGGAAACTGTTTCAAAACCTGATGTAAAAATGCAGGAAGCTATTGAAAATATTGATATCGGAGGTCCTGCAATGATAAGGAGTGCTGCTAAAAATTCTTCCGCAGTTGCAGTAGTAGTTGACCCCGATGATTATATGATAATTCTGGAAGAAATGAGAGTAAGCGGTGGAAAGTTAAGCAAAAATATGTTGTTTTCATTAAGTGTTAAAGCATTCAAACATACATGTGAATATGACAGCGTGATATTTAATTATTTTATTGATAAAGTTGCCCAATATGGAAGCAATAAAATAACAATGGAGACTTTCCTTAATATTAAAAATACAGGAGCAGAAGCAAAAACATTAAAGGATTTTAATTTAAATATATTTAAGGATAATAAAGGTAATTTCAGCAAGGATTTAAATCTGCGCTTATTTAAAAAACAAAATTTAAGATATGGCGAAAATCCGCATCAGAGAGCATCTTATTATATGTTTTCAGAAGCGCCGGCAGATAGCTTTGTAATGGCACAGCAGCTTAACGGAAAGGAATTATCATATAATAATATACTTGATGGTAATGCTGCTTTTAATATTGTAAAGGAATTTGACAGAACATGTGTGGCAATCATAAAGCATAACAATCCCTGCGGCTGCGCCCTTGGAAAAGATGTTCCGGAAGCATATAAAAAAGCTTATGATGCAGACCCTGTTTCAGCTTATGGTTCTGTAGTAGCATGCAATCAAACGTGGTCAGAGGAAGCAGCAAAATTTTTAACAGATAAGTATGTTGAAGTTTTAATTGCCCCGGATTTTGAAGAGAAAGCATTAAAGCTTCTTGTCCAAAAACAAAATTTAAGAATTTTAAAAGTACAATTTAATTTAAAATCATATCTTGAAAAAATTAAAAATTCTGATTTTAAAAATAGCTTTCCTGACATTAAGAGTGTTGATGGCGGACTCTTAATCCAGGAAATGGACATCGGGATTGATAATCTAAAGGAAATGAAAGTTGTAACTGATACTTGTCCTACTGAAGATCAATGGAAGGATTTACTGTTCGGGTGGCAGATTGTTAAAAATGTTAAATCAAATGCGATACTGCTTGTAAAAGATGAAATGACTATAGGTGTTGGGGCTGGTCAGATGAGCAGGATTGATTCAGCAAGGATAGCAATTGAAAAATCACATGGAAAATCCAGAGGCCCAGTTATTGCTTCGGATGCTTTTTTCCCGTTTGCAGATTCAATTGAAATTGCTGCACAAAACGGTATTACAGCAATAATTCAGCCTGGCGGTTCTGTAAATGATAATGAAGTAATTAATGCGTGCAATGAATACGGCATAGCAATGGTATTTACAGGTAAAAGACATTTCAAGCATTGAAATGTCAGAGATTCTGAGATTATAGCTATTTTTTCTCTTTATATTTTCATTTAGAAATTATCCAACTTTTTTAACTGGTTTGAATTATAATAGATTTATTGATGACAAATTAGTCAATACCTGAATTTATAAGATTACCTGAAAGTATAGCATTATTTGGAGTGAGTTTTATGATAATTGATTCAGAAGTTCATGTATTTTGTAAAATAAATTATTTTGGCAATGTTGATTTGGAGTATTCACCAGAACTCCTGATAGCAGAAATGGATAATGCTGGTGTAGATAAAGGTATTTTAATTAGCTATGAAATGAAGGATGTGGGGTACATTTTAAGAATGTATGGAGAAGATATATATAATAGAAGAATAATTAATAAGGAGTATTTCGTTCATGCATTCAAAAAATTTCCTGAAAGATTTATATGGTTTACTTATGGATTTGATCCTGATAATAAAAATTACCTGGATATAGTTAAAAAAGACGTTTCATATGGGGCGAGTGGCATAAAATTATTACCATCTGCAACGGGATTCACAATGGATGATAAAAGACTTATACCACTTTTTAAATATTGTGAAAAAGAAAAATTACAAATAAGTTTAGCAAATGAATACTGGAATTATTTAGATAGGCCACCCCATACTTCAGACTTTGGCAAATATTGTGCTCCAATTCATAAAATAATTGAAGAATATAATATCAACTGGATTTTTAATCACCTTGGTTGTTTTAATTGGACTTGTGAGTTTCCTCATCCCTACGGAACAGTAAAAAAAGAAGAATTATTTAAAAATTTAGATGAATTCATTAAACTAATGTCCCATCCCAATGTATGGACTCAAAATGCTTATATTGTTGCTTATTTTAGAGATGAAGAGTTCCCATATCCGACTGCTCATAAATTAATGAAAGGTTTAATAAAAGGAATAGGAATAGATAAATTTATATTTGGTACTGATTGGCCATGGACCGAACGCTTCTGTAAATATAAACAACAAATTGAAATGATAAGAAATGCTGATTATATGACGGAGGAAGAAAAAGAAAAATTTTTAAGTAAAAATGTAGAGAAATTTTTGAATTTATAATATTTAATCTGAATTATTTACCTTTTCAGGTTAATACTTCAAAACTACATTTATAAGATGAGTTGAGCAAGAAATACATGGATCGTATGCCCTTATAAGCATCTCAACTGCTAAAGTTATTTCTTCTTTTGTTTTATCAAGTATATTCGGTATTAAAGCTTCGAGGTCCATTTCCATGTTCTTAAGATTCTGACCGGTAGGAATAATTAAATTGGCTTTGGTGATAATTCCATTATTGTCAATTTCATATTCATGGTAGAGAGTCCCGCGTGGAACCTCACATGCACCAACACCTCTTCCGCTCTTGATTTTGAAACTCATGTCTTCTTCTTTGAGTCCATTTTTTAATAACTCATCAATTAAAGAGATACTTGCTTCCACACAATGAAGTGTTTCAACTATTTGTGCGATGTTATTCATATAAGGGTTGAAACAGGGTATATTAAGATTCAAATCTGCTGCAGCTTTCTTTGCCATTGGTGTTAATTGATCATAGTTTATATTTATCCTTGAAAGTGCACCAACCATTAAGGATTCTCTTATTGAGTTACAATGTTTTGCTGATGAATAAGAAACAATCTTTTCACAAACTTTATCCTTATAATTTTCCACCGGTGTTAGACCATCATCAGAGGAAGCAATCTGGTCACCTTCATAAAATGCATATTCCTCGTTTGATTTTAGTGCCAGATATTCTGTCTCTCTATTAAAAGCTGGAACCCGTAAAGTCTTGTAAAGTTTTACTGTTGCTTCAAGATCCGGAAACGATCCGATTAATTTCTCTTTTAATTCTTTAAGTTCTTCAACTTTTGGAATTTTTGTAAATCCATTAACAACTGTAGAGGTTGGGTGCACAGTTCTTCCACCAATTAGATCACACATATCATTTGCAAGCTTTTTAAGATAAAGAGCTCTCTTAACTACATCGGGGTTGATTGAAACAAGAGGAACAACACTGCCTACACCAAGAAAATCGGGTGCTGCTAAAAAATATTCATGCAATATGTGACTTTGCATAGTTGCCCCATATGTCAAGAGCCTGCGTAGTTTAATTGTCTGCTTTGAAGGTTTGATATCCATTGCTGCTTCTACGGCTTTTAAAGATGTTAGAGTATGACCAACAGAGCAAATTCCGCATATCCTGGAAGTTATATGAGGAGCTTCATCAAATCTACGGCCTAAAACCATCGCCTCAAAAAATCTTGGCGATTCTACTATCTCGAGTCTTAATTCTTCAATCTTTCCTTCTTTTATATTAATTACTATGTTTCCATGCCCTTCAACCCTGGCAATGTGCTCAACATTTATATCAACCACACTCATTTTGATTCCTCCGTATAACCATCATACAATCTAAATCTCAAAAGTATATCATGTACTGTTAAACCATGTTTTTCCAGAATATCCTTCTCTGAGTTTACGTTGGCATCTTCTAATAAACCACGACATCCATAACATTGGTTTCCTACATTTGGACAGGACGAGTTACATCCTGCACGTGTTACGGGCCCAAGACAAGTCATTTCCTTATCAAATACACATGTGTTCTCGTTTAATTTGCATTCCACACAAACAGGATAATTTTGTATTAATGGTTTTATATCCAATAAAAGTGATTTTGTTATTTTTAAAAATTCATTTTTATTTATTGGACAACCTCTAACATAGCCGTCTACATTGATTATCTGGTCTATGGGTTTAGTTGATATAGAATCAAAATATTTTGCACTATCTCCATAAACAATATTTTTGGCTTTATTAATGCCAATAAAATTTTTTAAATAAGGAATTCCTCCTATACAAGCACATGCACCAAGGGCAATCACTTTACCTGCATTTTCCCTTATCCATTTTAAGTCATCAATTTCTGATTCTCGTGTGATCGCACCTTCTACGAAAGCAATTGAATAATTTTCAGAATGCTCGCTCATTGCCATCTTAAAATAGGCAATATCAATAGCACCAAGAAGATCTAATATTTCATCTTCCAGATTGACAATTTGAAGCTGACAGCCAGAGCAACTGGTAAAGCCAAAAATACCAATTTTGGGCTTCATTAGATTGCCTCCTGTAAATTAAGTACGTCCCAGTAGTTAAAAACAGGCCCATCAATGCATGTATATTTATAACCAACACCACAATGACCACATTTACCTATTCCACATTTCATTAGACGCTCAAGTGATACAAATATGTTTTCCTTAATAAATCGTTTCTTTAAGAGTTCTTTTACAACGAATTTATACATGATTGGAGGCCCACAAATTATTGCATAGGTATTTGTTGGGTGGATTTGAATATCAGGAATGAACTTGGTAACTACGCCAACCTCACCACTCCAATGATTATTCGGGTTATCTACTGTAACCCTGAGATCTACATCATTGCGTTCCTGCCACCATTTTATGTCAGATTCAAAAAGTATCTCTGCCGGATTCTTAGCCCCATAAAGAATCGTAACATTCTTAAACTTTGTTCTCTCATCCAGTATATAATTAATTAGTGAACGGAGCGGAGCAAGACCAATTCCCCCGGCTATAAAAAGAAGATCGTTTCCAATCATCGCTTCAACAGGAAAACCGTTACCATATGGACCTCTGATGCCGATTATCGAACCTTCTTGCATTTTATGGATAGTATTTGTGAGATTGCCAACGTTTCTTATACAGACCTGAAAAAATCCCTTTTTTGTTGGAGAAGAACATATTGAAATAGGTGCTTCACCAATAGAAAAAACACTAACTTCCACAAACTGACCTGGTTTGAAGTTAAAAGAATTTCCAACAACTTCATTATTAAAACGTATCTCAAATAACTTTTCTGTTTCTGTAAGTTTCTGTTTTCTTGTAATGCTAGCGATATTAGGTAAATAATGATTTTGCTTGTTGGATATTTCAGTCATTATACTTTCACCTCACCTACTATCATCTTAAGAACTTCAACCTTATTAATCTTAGCCGGACAAAATATAATACATCTTCCACAGCCAACACAAGCAGGGCGGCCATACATCTCAACAAATCCCTTTTGCTTATGATAGTAACGAAGTTTAAGTCTGGTGGCACGATCTTTCCTAAAATTATGTCCGCCGGCTACTTTTGCAAAGTCTGTTAAAAGGCATGAATCCCACTGCCTGTCCCTATGACCCTGTGTCATTGTAAGCTCAATATCGTCCATTACATTAAAGCAATAACAGGTTGGGCAAACAAAGGAACATCCTCCGCAACCAAAGCAAGCTTTAGCTGTATCCTCCCATACTCTTGATTCATAGGAAAGATCCATTAAATCAGCAAGTTCGGCTGTTTCAACATCAAGAACAAATTTCTCGCTATGCTCCTGTATTTTTTCCTTGTAAGCTGCAATATCTTTGTGAGGATCGTCTACAGAAGTAAGATACCTATAATAGGGGATTTTAGTGTAGATATTCAATAGATAATCACCCATACTTGTGTTTATTCTTGCTAAAAATCTATCTCCAAGGTTTACTAAGAATATGTCAAATCCTCTATCTACCTGATCAGCATCCATACTTTTACAAAAGCATGTATCACTTGGTTCACAATCAATTCCTATTATTATGTTTTTCTTACGGCGTTCCGTGTAGTAGTTGTCGATATATTTATTTGTAAATACATAATCAAGCATCTCAATTCCTTTGATATCACATGAGTGTAACCCAAAAATTATAACCGGAGTATCTACTTTAGTTGTTTCTCTAACCTCTTGTATATTGCCAAGTGAGTAAGTAAAAAGAGTTTCTCTTTGTGGAAGGAAATATTTTTTTGGCGGAAGCATTGTCATATTGTAGTTTAAATCAATATCCTCGTAATTCGATATATCGCCGAAAACATGGTGTTTGCCTGCCTTTTTGGGCCCCACTACTTTATAATCATTTAGTAGGCCTTCAACAAATAATTTAAGATCATTTTTTGGTATGATCTTATAAAGCATTTTATTCCTCTTTTATATTTTCTTTAAAATTAATTACAGTTCTTATTTCCAATAATTTCTTGTGATACTTGGCAAATTTTAGTAAATAATATCATATTTTTAAATAATTAAAAGTGTGTAAAATCATATTTATAAATTATAAATAAAAAATCTGCAGTTATAAATAAAAAAACAGATCCCGTTATTTGAGATCTGTTTTTTTATTGTCCGTCTATAAAATTAAATTAATGTATTTTGTTTTTCAAGCAGTTGTAATGGACATTACCTTATTTTCAGCCTTAATTTTAGTGCCTTGTGCTTCCGGTCTTCCAAAAGGATTTTTTTCAAGTGTATGCTTTAAAAGATCTTCAATGTTTTCAACATAAACCAGTTCAATACCTTTTGTTATAGCTTCAGGAACTTCTTCAACATCTTTTTTATTTTTTAGCGGAAGAACAACTTTCCTTAATCCCGAGCGTTTTGCAGCAAGAAGCTTTTCCTTAAGCCCTCCAATAGGCAGTATTCTTCCTCTTAAGGTAACTTCACCGGTCATTCCAACATCGCGTAAAACAGGAATACCTGTAAGTACTGAAACAATGGAAGTAGTTATTGCCACTCCTGCAGAAGGACCATCTTTTGGAATTGCACCGCTTGGTACATGTATATGCATATCTGATTTTGCAAAAATGCTGTTATCGATACCCAGTTCTTTTGCCTTTGAATGCACATAGCTTAATGCAGCTTTTGCAGACTCCTGCATTACATCGCCCAGACTGCCGGTTAAAGTTAAACCTCCGCGTCCCTTATAATAGGTAGATTCTATGAGAATTATATCTCCACCTACAGGGGTATAAGCCAGTCCTGTTGCAACTCCAACTGTATTCTTTTCCTCAATTTCGCTTGGCTGTATTTTTGAAACTCCAAGGTAATCATATACTTTTTTCTTTGTAACAAGCTTTGAAGATTTTCTGTCCTCGACAATTTCCCTTGCAATTTTTTTGCATATATTGGAAATTTCCCTTTCAAGATTTCTTACTCCGGCTTCTCTGGTAAATTCTTCAATTATTGTTAAAACAGCATCTTTTGCAAATTTAACATTATATTTTTCAATTCCCTGTTCCTTAAGCTGCTTTGGAATTAAAAACTTTTCAGCAATGTGCAATTTTTCTTCGCTGCTGTATCCGGGAAGCTCAAGAACTTCCATCCTGTCTCTTAGTGCCGGATGTATGGTATCAAGGATGTTAGCTGTTGCTATAAACATTACATTTGAGAGATCATAAGGCACTTCCAGATAATGGTCCCTGAATGAATTGTTTTGTTCAGGATCAAGGACCTCAAGAAGTGCTGAAGACGGATCTCCTCTATAATCTGCACCAACCTTGTCAATTTCATCAAGCATAAATACCGGATTATTTACTTTAACTTGAGACAAACCCTGGATGATTCTTCCAGGCAATGCTCCAACATAAGTTCTTCTGTGACCTCTAATCTCTGCTTCATCCCTTATGCCGCCAATGGACATCCTTATAAATTTTCTTCCGAGAGACTTTGCTATAGACTGTCCAAGTGAAGTTTTTCCAACTCCAGGAGGACCTACAAAGCATAAAATCGGACCCTTTGTTGTTTTGCCTTTAAGCTTTCTTACTGCAAGGTAATCAAGAATATGTTCCTTTACTTTTTCAAGATCATAATGATCTCCATCAAGGACTTCCTTTGCTTTTCTGATTTCCAGTGAATCCTTTGTTTTTTCAGACCATGGTACTTCGAGCATCCACTCAACATAAGTTCTTATATAAGAATATTCAGGCGACATGCTTGACATGCTCTCAAGCCTTTTTATTTCTTTTTCAACTTTTTCGCTTGCTTCCTTTGGCATTTTTTTCTTCTTGAGCTTTTTTTGAAGCTCAACGGTTAAAGCAACTGATTCATCAGATTCACCCAGCTCTTCTTTTATTGCCTTAAGCTGCTGTCTTAAATAAAAATCTCTTTGTGTTTTGCCAACTTCTTCCTGAACTTTGTTTCTTATTTGAGACTGAACTTCAAATTTCTTTAATTCCTCTGCCAGAAATTCAGTTAATTTTCTTAACCTTTCCTTAATATTGATTTCCTCAAGAATTTTTTGTTTTTGTTCAATTTCTGAAAGCAGGTATGATGCAAACAAATCTGCCTGAACTTCCGGTTTTGAGATATTTGTTGCTGCCACAACAAAAGCTGTGGGAAGCGGAATTCCAAGCTGAATGAATTTTTCAACCTGCATTCTTATAGTTGTATTAAGATTATTAATTTCTTCATCTTCAACATAACTTACATCCTCAAGTACTTCTATTGCTCCCCTGAAATAACCCTCAGTTTGAGTAAAATATTTTATTCTTACTCTTGAAAGTCCTTCAACTATGCATTTTATTTCCGTTTGAGAAATATTAACAACCTGCTTTATTGCACAGGCAGTTCCGATTTCAAATAAATCATCCTTACCTATATTTTCCTTATCTTTTTCCTTTTGAGCTACAACAACAATTATCTGATGCTCCTTTGATGCTGCTTTCACAGCTTCAATTGACTTATCTCTGCCTACTGCCAGAGGAGTTGCGAGATAAGGGAAAACAACGCTGTTTTTCAGGGCAAGTATCGGCAACTCAGTCGGAATTCTTATCTTATCCTTGCTTTCTTCGTTAACGCTATTTTTTTCTTCAGCCATAATATTCAACTCCTGTTATTTAATTAAGGGCTGTAATTATCTCTACGCCCTTATGTTTTTTATATTTTTTTTTAAAAATCTGTTTATTAAACAGTGAAACTATTATATCAGAAAAATCAATAAAAAACTAAAATAATTTTCTTAATCTATGAGAAACATTTTTCACTTTAAATGAAAATAATTTGAGTATTATAAACATTATACCAGCCTTGTCAAATATTAATTTTTTTATAAGGACTTGTTTGCTCTTGATAGTATCTATGAGAAAGGACTTTCTTTTGAATATATAAACATTACTTGAACAGATTTTGTTTTAGTTAATAATTTGATAGCATTAACATATGAAAACAATACCACCTTTTTTACAAAAATATTTTTGGGATGTTGATTTTTCCAAGATAGATAAAAAAACTCATGCACAATTTATTATTGAAAGAATTTTAGAATTTGGAGATGTTAATTCAGTAAAATGGATGAAAAATAATTTTGATTTAGATGAGATTAAAAAAGTGATTATTAATTCTAAAAATCTTTCTAAAAAAAGTGCTAATTTCTGGCAAATTATTTTTAATCTTGAAAGGGATAAAATTTTATGCTTAAAGAAGCTGTCTCCAGAAAAACAAGAGATGATCTGGAAATATTAGAAAAAGCTGAAATCCTTAAGGATTTTTATCTTGCTGGTGGTACTGGTCTAGCTTTTCAGTTAAAACATCGCCTTTCCCTTGATTTAGATTTTTTTACCAGAAAAGATATTGATACTAAAATCTTTATCCAAAAGTTGAAAGACCTTGGAGAATTATCAGTTGAAAAAGAGGCTGAAAATAGTTTAGTCAGTAATTTCAACAAAACCAGAATAACTTTTTTAAAATATGATTATCCTTGCCTTTTTAGTTTTAATGAATTTCAAAGAACTAAAGTAGCAGATTCCAGAGATATAGGTTGCATGAAAATAGATGCTATTTCTTCTCGGGGGACAAAGAGAGATTTTATTGACTTATTTTTTATTTGCCAAAAAGTTGTACCTATTGATAAACTACTAAAATTGTTCCGAAGAAAATATAAAGGTGTTGATTATAATATTATTCACATTTTTAAAAGCTTAATCTACTTTGAAGATGCCGAAAAAGATCCTATGCCAAAAATGATTATTCCCATTTCATGGAATGAGGTAAAAAAGTTCTTTAGAGAAGAAATTAGAAATATAAAAGAGGTTTAAATTCATAATTTTTACGATTCACATATTTATCATACATCTTAAATTGGTCAAGACTTAAATTAAATATATCGAATATTAGTCATATATTCGTTTTCCTGCTATATAGCAGCAATTTCAGATCGGCATATTCTTTTTAATTTCGTTTGACAATACTATTGGAAATATATAAAATTGTAAGCGCTTTTACTATTTTATTGTTTTAAAATAGCTAAAGGTTATTTCATTTTTTTATTCAGAATTTTATATAATAAAGACAATATATTAATCTTATTAAAATAACAGCTAAATAAAAGCGCGATGAAAAAACTTCCTACAATTGAAGATGTGGCAAAAAAAGCAAAAGTATCAATAGCCACTGTTTCAAGAGTAATTAACAAAAAAGATAAAGTAAGCAAGAAGACAACTGCCAGAATAGAGTCTGCAATTGAAGAACTGGATTATCAGCCAAGTTTTATAGCAAGAGGCCTTTCTATCAGAAAAACATTTACTATTGGTGTCATAATGGAAGATATAGTAAACCCTTTTTTCTCCTATATAGTAAAAGGTATAAGTGATGTTTTACAAAATAATGGTTATTTCATGCTTCTTACAAATTCGGAATTTAACAGCACTAATGAAAAAAAACTGACACAATTGCTTATAAGACAAAATGTTGATGGAATAATCATTGCACCAATTAATAATGAGTCAGAGTCATTGAAAATTTTAAAAGAGAATGAGGTACATTTTTTTGCGGTTAACTGCAGAGCTGATGGGAATGATTTTGACTATATTTCAACTGACAATTTGTTAGGAGGATATATCGGTGCAAAATATTTAATAGAACAGGGATATGAAAAGATAATGTATATAAGAGGTACGGATGATCAGCCTTCACTTGATAAGCTTGAAGGTTTTAAAAAAGCCATCGTTGAATCAGGTTTGAAAGTGAAAGATCAGATTATAATTGGAAAGGCAAAAACCTATGATGATGGCAAAAGAATAATCGAAAATTTTATTAAGAAAAATGAAATAAAGTCCATTCCTGAAGCTATTTTTACTGCCAATGATCATTCTGCACTTGGAGTAATGCGAGTGCTTAATGATTTTAACTTAAGAATTCCACAGGATATTTCTATTTTAGGCTATGATGATATTGATGAAAGTGGATTAATGAACATATCTCTGAGCACAATTCGGCAGGAAAAATATAAGATGGGTGAAATTGCAGCTAATGAACT
>JAMCSM010000014.1:0-4823 GCA_023380915.1 Actinomycetota bacterium
TATGATTTAGATCAATATAGAGATAAAAAAGAGCATGCCTCCTGGTTATTAAGGGATCCGATTACTAATTTTGTCAATAAACTAATCAAGGAAGGTATTGCAGATCAAGAAGAATTGAACAGATATAATGAGGAAATTAAGAATGAGGTCAAAAAAGCCGTTGAGTTTGCAGAAGGAAGTGCTTTTCCCGATCCTAAGGAATTATATGAAGATGTATATAAATAAAAGATTTATAATTAAAAATAAATTTAAATGATTTGTACGCAAACATGAATGAAAAAAGCAATTTAAAAATTGGTTTTTGCCCAACAAGAAGGAATGTTTTTTCACGTGAAGATGCATTAAGGTATAAAAACCAAGTACTAGAAAAAATTAGAGGTCTTGATTATAAAATAATTGACATTGAAAATGTAAATGAAGATGGAATACTTGCTGGAGACAATGATATAGAAAAGGTTGTCAACAAACTAAAAAATGAAAATATTGATTGCCTTTTTTTCCCACATTGTAATTTTGGAACTGAAGATGCTGTTGCTAAAGTTGCAAAAGAATTCGCAAAACCAGTTTTACTCTGGGGCCCCAGAGACGAAACACCACTTAAGGATGGTACAAGGCTTAGGGATACTCAATGTGGCCTTTTTGCCTCATCAAAAATACTTCAAAGGTTCAATATTCCGTTTTCATATATTATAAATTCCAGAATAGAAGATAATGTTTTTCAAAAAGGATTCAATAATTTTGCTGCTGCATCAAATGTTGTAAAGCAATTTAAGAAAATACGGATAGGACAAATAGGTACAAGACCATCAGGATTTTGGACAGTAATTGCTAATGAGGGCGAACTTTTAGAAAAATTTGGAATAGAAGTCAGGCCTTTTAACTTAATTTACATAGTTAATATGGCAAAAAAATTATTAAATAACCCGGATATTCTTTTTAAAGAAACATATGAGTTTATAAAGAAAAATATCAAATTAAATATAGGGGATAATTCTTTAAAAAAAATAATAGCTCTTAAAGAAACATTGAAAAGAATTTCCCAAGAGATGGACTTATCCGCATTTGCAATACAGTGTTGGACTGATCTCCAGGATATTTATGAAGTTGTTCCATGTTTTGCTAACAGCCTCCTGTTTGATGAAGGGATTCCTGTAGCTTGTGAAACTGATATTGATGGTGCAGTTTCTAGCATTATCGCACAGGCTGCATTTTTTAAAGAAAAACCTGTATTTTTTGCTGATCTCACGATCAGGCATCCGGAAGATGACAATGCTGAACTATTATGGCATTGTGGTAATTTTCCACTTTCCCTTAGTAAGGGTAAGTCTTATATAGACAAACAGTTTATTTTTGACAACAAACCTCCGGGGACCGGAAATTTTGAAATTAAAGTTCCAGATGTTTCTATAGTCAGGTTTGATTCTTATAATGGTTGTTATAACCTGTTTGTTGGACAGGCAAAGCAAACTGAAGGTCCTTTTACAAAAGGTACTTATATTTGGATAAAAGTCAATGATTGGCCTAAATGGGAAGAAAAATTAATATATGGTCCTTATATCCATCATGTTTCAGGCATAGGTGGTAAAATTGCACCTATTTTGTTTGAGGCTGTTAAATATATTAGAGGGTTGAAACTGGATACAGTAGAACCTGATGAAGATTCTATTAAAAAATATTTAAGATATTGATATGGAAAACTTAATATGCAAAAAAATAATATAACACTAGAGGATTTTAAAAATATTTTTATTAAAATCCGGGATGATATTGAGATGAATGTTAAATATCTTTGTGAGCTGGATTCTGTTATTGGTGATGGAGATCATGGCACAACAATTTCTAAGGGTTTTAATAATGCAATTAAGCAAGTAGAAATCAATAAACCAGACAATATAAGGGATCTTTTTATTTCTGTCGGAAACTCAATAATAGACTCAGTTGGTGGAGTTACGGGAATTGTTTTTGGAAGTATGTTTAAAAGTATGGGTGAAGCAATATCTCAAGCTGCCATTGCTATTGGAATCGACGGCCTTATTGCGATGTTTGAAAATAGCCTTGAAACTTCACTTACAATAGGAAAGGGTGCAAAACCTGGAGAGAAAACAATGGTCGATTCATTGTACCCTGCTGTTTTAAGTTTAAAAAAATCTTATGGAGAAAAAAAACCACTAAAAGAAATCTTAGAGGAAATGTCACTTGCAGCTAATAAAGGTGCTTTGTCTACCAAAGATATGATTGCAACAAAAGGAAGGGCAAGATACCTTGGTGAGCGCTCTTTAGGATTTCAGGATCCTGGAGCAACATCAATAGCAATAATTATCAAAGCATTTTCTATTGTTTTCAAATAATATATATTTTTTTAAGGAGCAATATGAAAAAACTAATAAATAATCCAAATGATATAGTAAATGAGCTTGTTGAAGGATTTCTTTTTGTAAATAAAGGTAGGGTAAAAAGAGTAGGAAATCTAAATGTTGTTGCCAGAATGGAAGCACCGGTAAAGGGAAAGGTTGGAATAGTAATTGGTGGGGGTGCAGGCCATGAACCTTTGTTTTTGGAATATATAGGCACAAATATGGCAGATGTCGAAGTTCATGGAAATATTTTTGCGGCCCCTTCTCCAAAAGCAATCTTAGAGGGTATAAAAGCTGCAAATGGAGGTGCTGGTGTCATTTTGCTGTACAATAATTATTCCGGAGATGTTTTTAACTTTAATGCTGCACAGGATCTGGCAAGAAAGGAAGGTATACTTGTTGATACAGTCCTTATTAATGATGAAATTTCTTCGGCACCTAAAGAGTTTATGGAGGATAGAAGGGGCACAACCGCTGATCATATAATAATTAAAATTGCCGGTTCATCTGCACAGTCAGGTATGGATTTTGGATCAATTAAGAAACTATTAAGAAGGGCTATTTATAATTCCAGATCACTTGGTGTTTCACTATCAGCTTGCACTTTGCCCGAAACAGGCCTTGCAACCTTTACCCTTGAAGAAGGGAAGATGGAGTTTGGGATGGGGCTTCATGGTGAAGCTGGAATTAAAAAAGTAGACCTTATGACTGCTGATGAAACTGCAAAGAGTATTTTAAATTTGTTGATTGAAGATTTACCTTTTAAAAAAGGAGACGAAGTTATAGTAATTGTTAACGGATATGGTGCAACTACAAGAATGGAAATGTTTATTGTTATGCGGGCAATAAGTTTTTATCTGAAGGAAAAAGATATATCTATTTATTCATCTGAGATAGGAGAGTTTTGTACTTCACAGGAAATGGCAGGAATATCAATTACTCTTATAAAATTAGATGATGAAATAAGGGAATTTTATGATATGAGTGTTGACAGCCCCGGTTATAGGAAATTTTGATCTTGAGGATGAAAGTTTTAATTAAAAAAGTGAATTAATTATCTGTTATTATATATTTCAAAATTTTAAAAATGGTATTATTCAATAACTCTACAGGATTCTGGACAGGAATTTATTTAGGCGGAAGCCCCAATTTTTGTGCCGGTAAAAAGAATGAAATATTTATTTCAAAAATAGACAAAATCATTCTAAGAAATCTTGCTGAGAAAGTTGCTGATTTATCATTAAAAGATTCCAATAAGGAAAAAATAAAACTATGGTATGAACATAATGATTTAAAGTCAAAATTGCCGCTTATATTTTGTGATCCTGAAAATGGTTGGAACGAAATTATAAAAGAAGAGGATTTACAATGTGTTGGGGACCTAGCAAAAAGATGGGAATTTATTTTACGAAGGGAAATATTTTATGGCAATGAAATGCTGGATGATAAACCGATTATAAATTTATTTGAAATAGGCTACACCTTTACAGACAGTGAGTGGGGTGTTAAAGAAAAATATCATGGGGGTAAGGACGGACAGTCTTTTGTATGGGATGAGATCATAAAAAATGATGAGGATATTCAAAATATTAAATTGCCGGAAATAATTGTTGATTACAAATCAACAGTTGAAACAATTTGCCTTGCAAAAGAAATATTTGGAGATATCCTGAATATCAAACTCAGGGGTGTTTTTTGGCATGGATTTGCTATGACACTGGAATTGGCAAAATTTGTTGGTTTAAATAATATGATGCTTTATATGTATGATAAACCGAAATTGTTACATGAGTTAATGAATATTATTTTAAAAAGTTTTTTAATTAAGATTGATTTTTTAGAAAATGATAATTTACTTTCATTAAATAATGATAATTTCTATGTAGGTTCAGGAGGATTGGGATATACAAGCCAGCTTCCAAACAGGGATTTGGACAAAGATCATGTTAAATCAAAAGATTTATGGTGCCACACCGAGAGTCAGGAGACAGTTGGAGTTTCCCCACAAATGTTTGAAGAATTTGTTTTTCAATATCAATTACCCATTCATGAGAGATTTGGTTTGAATTGCTACGGGTGTTGTGAGCCATTGGACAAAAGATGGGAGATAGTAAAAAATATCCCTAATCTTAGAAGAGTCTCAGTTTCATCATGGGCAGATAAAAATAAAATGGCAGAATATTTACAGGATAAATTCATTTATTCTTTCAAACCTAGCCCAAGTGATCTAGCTGTTGCAGTACTGGATCATGAGTTAATTCATAAAAAAATAAGGCAAGTTCTGGAATTAACAAAAGGTTGTGTTCTCGAAATCATTATGAAAGATAACCACACTATTTGTAACAATATTAATAATGTTACTGATTGGGTTAAAATTGCTAGAGAAGAAATCAGAAATTTATACTGGTAATAATATATTCCGCTGCCTAACCCAAATTTTTATTTGTTTTTTTAAGAACTATATAAATT
>JAMCSM010000014.1:4833-8555 GCA_023380915.1 Actinomycetota bacterium
CACAGTGGTCCCAAGAGTTTTTTGTATACCAGGCAGAAGATTGAAATTGCATACAGACGATCTTTATGCTCTCGGAACAAAAAGAGGAGGAATTGACGAAAGATGGTTTTCCTCAACGTGCCGAGCTGACAATGGTCCAAACACACCTCAGGACGAGGGGTTAAGTTATGTATTTAATAATGAAAGTAAATGTCTACTTAAAGATATTATAAGTGTGATGGGGGTAGAAATACTCGGTGATAAGGTTATGAATAAATGGGGTGGACTAAAAGTATTTTCAAAATTTTTTGATAATATGGATGCTCTACCACATCATATACATCTTAGGGAGTCTCACGCAAGAAATGTAGGAATGGAAGGTAAGCCAGAAGCATATTATTTTCCGCCTCAAGTAAATTTTGCAGAAAATAATTTTCCTTATACTTTTTTTGGACTTGAACCTGGTACAACTAGGGAGCAAGTAGTGCAATGTTTATTAAATTTTAACAAAGGCGACAATAAGATTACAAACTTATCTAAAGCCTACAGACTGGAAGTAGAAACAGGTTGGCTGCTGCCACCTGGCATTTTACATGCTCCGGGTTCTCTTTGTTCATATGAACCCCAATGGGCTTCTGATGTCTATGGCATGTATCAATCAGTAACTGCAAACAAACCTATTGATAGGTCCTTGCTTGTCAAAGATGTACCAGATAAGTATAAAGATGATATTGAATATATTATAGATATAATTGATTGGGAATTAAATGTTGATACTCACTTTAAGAACAAATTCTTCTTAACACCAAAATCAATCGGTAATACTCTTGACAAAGGTTATCAGGAGCGATGGGTTGTTTATGGAAAAGTAGAAGAAAAAGAAGTATTTAGTGCTAAAGAACTGACTATTTACTCTGGGAAAAAAGCTTTAATAAAAGATACTGGTGCATATGGTTTTATTACCGTACAGGGACATGGAAAAATAAATGATGAAATCCTTATTGAATCACCAATTATGATTAGATTCGGAGATATAACTCGAGATGAGTTCTTTGTTCCATATGCTGCAGCTACTAAAGGGATAAAAATTGAAAATACAGGACAGGAACCACTAGTTTTATTAAAGCACTTTGGTCCTGATTGTAATCCTGATATGCCAGATAAAAATACAACTTTTTAGCTTAATTTGATAAATAAAAAGTTTTAACGGAAATATTTTTTAACTTAAGCTAAATTTTGGACCTGATAAAAAATTAGCTTTTAACAGATTAGATTCAAAATATGTTTTTAACATTAAAACAATAATAGTGTTACAAAAAATATGATCTTATACGAGAAAGGGTATAAATGAGTTCAACTGGTGAAATTAATTTGGAAAAAGAATATTTTTCAGAAAAACCTTCTTATATGTTTAACTCTAAAAATTTGAAAGCTCAGATTTTCAAATATGAATCAGGTTTATCATGTATAAAGCTTGAAAATAGTAAAGGTTACATTACTATGTTACCTTATATGGGCCAAATGATATGGGATGTTATATTTGAAAACAGAAATTTAACCATGAGTTCTTCCTTTTCTAAACCTGTACCAACAGAACTCTTTCTAAATACATACGGAGGCTTTTTAATGCATTGTGGCGTAATTAGGATGGGTTGTCCAAGCAAGGAAGATACCCATAAATTACATGGAGAATTGCCGGTTGCAGATTACCAGAAAGCAAAAATAGTAATCGGTGAGGATATAAGAGGAAAATTTATTGGTACCACAGGTACTTTTGAATATAATATAGCTTTTGGTTCACATTATTTGGCGGTTCCACTTGTAAAATTATATGAAAATTCAACTATTCTAGAAATTTCAATAAATATTGAAAACCTCTCTCATTATCCGATGGAACTAATGTATTTAGCACATATCAATTTAAAGCCTATTGAAAATGGAAGGATTTTACAGTCACTTGGCTGGACGAAAGATGACCTTAAGGTAAGGGATAGTATCCCTGACCATGTCAGTGTTCCGGAGGGCTATCAGGGGTTTATTGCTAAATTGAAAGAAGAACCAAGTCTTACAAGAATAATTAAAAAATCTGATTCTTATAATCCTGAAATTGCTTTTTTTCTATCTAAACCCAAAACTGATGACAAGGGATATGCACATTTTTTACAGGTTCATCCTGATGGAACTTCAGATTATATAAGTTATAAACCGGAAGAATTCGATCATGGTACCAGATGGTTTTGTATTACAGATGATACACAGGCACTTGGATTGGTCCTTCCAGCAACTGCAGATGCTGAAGGTTATATAGCTGAAAAGAAAAAGGGCAATTTCAGGATTATAAGAAATAAAAATTATTGAAGCAAAAAAATCCAGGTCATTTACTATTTTTGCAGGATATCTTAATAAAGAAGATACACTTTATAAAGAATCTCTTATCGATACTATAATGAATCAAGCCACCTAAATTAATTTTTCTGATTTCTTATAATATGAAATTAACTAAGGAACAAAGAGTACTAAGGACAATTAGCAGAAAAGATATTGAATATCTTCCAAGTCAGATCGTTTTTGCAGATCGTTCGCGTTATACTGAAATAAGTAAGGCCCTAGGTTTAGGTTCAAAGAATGAATTTGATGATTATTTGGAAAATCATTTTTTCATTAGTTTTGCTCGTCATGATCAGCCAATGTTTTTTAGGGATATTAAAAATAAAATAAAAAAATTGGAAATTGAGGGTTATGCAAAACCTGATTGGGATAATAATATCATTTATGATGATTGGGGTGTTGGGTATAAAACGGGAATCGGTTCTTTTTTTGTCAGTTTTTACCCACTACAAAAAAAGGTCGATGCAGCTAGATTGAAATTTATGCCTGAAAGAATAAAAGATGCAATATTATTTGTTGACTTAAATAAAGCTGTCGAAAAATATACTTGTCCTAATCCAATACAAAAAAATAATTATTATGATTGGATAAAAGAACTTAAAATACATTCTGGTAATTATTTGGTTTGGCCATCGGGTTATGGTGGTATCTATGAAAGAGCTTACCATATTTTAGGTTGGGAGGAATTAATGACATACATTATTTCTGAACCTAAAATAGTAGAACAAATTTTTGACAAAATAACTGAATATAAAATTGAAATTGCAAAAAAAACCATAGAAATTGGTTTTAAAATGGGGCATACAAGTGATGATTTAGGTACACAGAGTGCTGGATTTTTTTCTGATAAAATTTTTAAGACCTTATTCCTGCCAAGATTAAAAAGATTGTTTGAGGTGTTTAAAAAATCAAACATACCAATTATGATGCACAGTTGTGGTAATATTACCCAATATATTCCTTATTTAATAAATATAGGGTTAGATATTTTAGAGCCTTGCCAACCATGCATGGATTTAAAATTTTTAAAAAAAGAATATGGCAAAGATCTGATTTTTTATGGTGGAATCAATACCCAGATATTGCCATTTCTGGATACTAATAAGACCAGAGAAATGGTTAAAGAGACAATAAGAATTTTAGGCAAGGGTGGTGGTTATATTATTGCACCAGCACAGGAAATCATGAATGATGTTCCTATTAATAATATAAAAGTTCTAGTCGAAACAATTTTTGAAAATGGAGACAAAATTATAATTCATAAATTTTCCGTAATAATTTAGTATAAGAACATCCTTTTATGGATTTTTTAAGCAAACCCTATAAAATCAATTCAATATCTTTTAAAATATTAT
>JAMCSM010000015.1 GCA_023380915.1 Actinomycetota bacterium
CTTTTTTTTAAATCAGTATCATATCTACTCTTAATTTTTTTTAAGTCATTTTTATTCTTTACAGGGTATTCTAAAAAAAGTGGCACAGATGTCCCATCTTTTCTTGTTTTTACTACGCTGCCATCATCTCTCTTCATAGTTATATTCATCTCATCTTCATAATAAATCTCTTCATCAAACTTTGGTATTATTCCTACATTTAAAGGAATTGCCTTTATTCCCTCGTCGAAATTAAAGTAATTGTGGACATCTATATCAGGTATATCCTTTAGCGAAGCCCATAACTCTGCTGCTATTCCTTGTGAATATTTTTCTTCTCTAAACAAAACTGAATTTTTTCTTGGAAGACCTTCTTTATACCATCTTAGTATTGTATCTTCCCAATATCCTAATTCCCAATTAAGAGTTCTATAATTTTTATTATTTTCAAATATGTTTAAAAATAATTCCCTTGAATTTTGCATTGTTTTATAAAAATCAATATATATAACTTTTACTGATTTAACAATTTTAGAAACTTATCGTCTTATCTATTTAAATGTTTTGTTTAGATGTATTATAAATTTTCTATTCTTTCAAAGCACCTGCAGCAAGCCCACTTATAAACCATCTCTGAGATATCACAAAAAAGATTATCAATGGAATTATTACAACCATTATAGTGGCAGTATAAACACCAAATGGAATAGGGACTTTACCTCCACCCATCCTTGCAAGCACTGCGGGAATAGTTTGCATTTTATAATCACGAATAAACAAAAAAGCAAATAAAAACTCATTCCAGAACTCTAAAAAAGCAAATATTGAAACAGTTGCTATACCAGGTCTTGAAATAGGTAAAACCACTCTTAAAAAATAATAAAAATCACTTGAACCATCTATCCTTGCTGCATCTCTTAATTCTAATGGTACCTGTTCAAAAAAACCTCTTAAGACAAAAATAGAAAATGGTAAATTAAAAGTTACATATGCAAATACTAGCGAATAATATGTTCCTAATAATTTAATTTTGCTAAATAATAAATACAATGGAATTATTAATGCATATTGGGGTATCATTAAAATTCCTAAAACCATCAGGAATAATAATTCCTTTCCTTTAAAAATATAATTACTGAACCCAAATCCTGCTAACGATGCTACAATAATTGCAATAATTATTGAAGAAATTGTAACAATTAAACTATTTAAAAACATTCTTGGAATGCTTATTTCTAAAAACTCTGTTAAATATTTAACAGCAATCCCGTAATTCTCAACAGATAAGTGTCTTGGAAAGAAAAACAAATAAGACATATACATTTCATCCGGTCTTTTAAGAGATATAGAAAAAATCCACAAAAGTGGAACTATTACTATTATTATAGTTAAAAATAAAATTATGCGAGTTAATATAAATTGACCTTTAGTTAGATTTCCTCTTGATAACATAAATTTTCCTAACCTCTCATAGACCTAATCCTAAAAGCTGAAATAGCCATAACAATAATTATTAAAACCATAGAAATAGCGGCTGCATAACCCATCTTGTTTGGACCAACAGAACTGAAACTCAAATGGTAGATATAACTTGTAATTACTTCAGTCTGATGTGCAGGACCACCTCTTGTCATAACATAAACTAAATCAAATAATTTAAAGCCTCCTATAACATTTAAAATTACATTTATTGCTATTATAGGTTGAAGTAGAGGAACTATAATTTTCATAATAGTCTGCCAGAAGTTTGCTCCATCTATGTATGCTGCTTCAATTAGTTCCATCCTAACAGATTGGAGGCCAGCATAAAAAAGTACAAAATTGAAACCTGTGCCTTGCCATATAGATGCTAATATAATTATAAGCATAGGAGTAACAGGTGCCGAGAACCAGTTATATGATTGTAATCCTATTAATCTTAAAAATTCATTTATCATTCCATCATCTAAAAATAATCTACGCCAGATTAGTCCAACTAATACACTCGACATCAAGACTGGAAAAAAGATTATGCTTCTAATTAATGTTGAATTTTTAAATTTACCCAGAAAAATAATGATGGACAAAAAAAGAGCAATTATATTTTGAAGAACTACCACACCAATAACATAATAAATTGTGTTAATCAGGCTTTTCCAGAATAAAGGATCAAAAAACATATCCTTATAATTTGAAATACCAATAAAATTTGCAAAAACATATTTTGAATATCCATTCCACTGGAAAAAGCTTATTAAAATTGTAAATATAATCGGAAAAAGAAGAAAAATTAAAAAAAATATTAAGGAAGGTGAAATAAAAGTAGCAGGTAAAATAAAATTATTTTTCTTTCTAACCAATTTTCCCATTTTGGTGTTGGCTGGATGCTATTTTCATTATTAATAACATCCAGCCCGAAATTATAGACTATTATTTCTTATAAGTTAATGAATCCATATCTTCAAGTACCTTTTCAGGAGCCATGCTTCCAGAAAACATTTTTGTCATATTATCCATCAATCTTGAGTAAGCATCAGGATTATAGAAAAATAATGTTACATATTGTTTTGGATGTGACTTGACAACTTGCATTGCATTCAAGAATATAGGATCCTTAACTATTTCACTAGCATCAAAATTATAATTTACAGCAGGAGGTATTGAATATTTAAGCAATATTTTACTAACATCATCTGTAGCAAAAAATTTTAGGAAATTTATTACTTCATCAATATGTTTTGATTTTGCGTTAACAGTAAAATCTGCACCTGGACCACCTGCCATAACCTGATTATTAGCACCTTCCACAGGTAAAGGCCAAGCAGAAATTACAACATTATTGTTTTTAACATCCTCTGCTTTTTGTGTTCCTAATTCCGTAAACATCTGTTCATAACCCTGTAACATACCCCAGTATTTTTTACTATAAAATCTGGTATGACCATCTGTTGTATCTTCAACAGAAAGTGCATCTTTTGAAAAGCATGGAATTAACTTCTGAAATGCCTTTAAAGCTGTCAAAAAGGATTCATTTTGCCAAGAAATTTCACCCTTCTCTGCCTGATGTACCTTTGAGGTATCTCCATCAATCATAGCAACAAATGTAACCCATAAATCTATCATAAAACCTGGGTATTGAAAACCAGTGGCAAAAGATGTTATCCCATTTGCCTTAAGAATTTCATTATTTTCTACAACTATATCAACAGTTGTTGGCTCCTTTAATTTGTACTGGTCAGATAAATCCTTGTAATAAATCATGTACAAATGCCATGATTGGCTGCTTACAGCACATAAAACATTTCCATTATCTATAGAAACAACCGGGTCATTTAAAGGAAACATTTCAAGTGCTTTTTTCCAATTAGGATCTGCATCAACATAAGGCTTTAAATTAAGAACATTACCTTCTTTATAAAGGGTATTAAAATCTGTCATCCACATACTATAAATATCGGGCAAATCCCCTGCTAAAGTGGCAGATTTTAAAAGTTCTGCATAATCCCCTGCAGGTTGCCCTTTTCTGTCAAACGATACATTAGAGTGATCCTTTTGATATAGTGCAAAAACCTCATCCAACATGGCTTTATATTCTGGTGCAGTCTGAAGATCCCACCAGCTAATTGTAATTGGTTCCGCTGAAGTAGTTTCTGCTGCTGTTGTTTCCGCTACCGTAGTTTCAGCAGATATAGCTTGAGTAGTTGTCTCTTCGGCTTTAGCTGTAGTTTCTACAGATGTTGTTTTTTTACAGCTTATACCAATAAACAACATTGAAATTGCAATAATAACCACAAGAACAATTATAAGTATTTTTTTCATTTCCCCTCCTTTAAAAGTTTTTTAAAATTTTAATTTGATAATTTAAAAAAATCACCTCCTAAAATCATTTCTTATTACCCTTTAATAAATTATGTAAATACTTTTTATTATAGGTTGTAATTAACTCAGGTCCTTTATTCCTGATAATAAATGTATCCTCTATTCTAAATGATCCCCAAGGTAAACCCTTAAAATAAACATCTATTGCAACTCCCATACTTTCAAGTATAACAATATCCCTTTTAGCCGAAAAAAACGGAGTCTCACATTCGAGCATGCCAATAGAATGAACAGATCCATAAGGACTATATTGTCTATATCCTTTTGTATTTAAAAAATCTGTATAGATTTCATAAAGTTTGGTTGACTTTGTGCCAATTTTTAAATTTGACGCAACAAGGTTTAATGCATCATATGCAACAATTATTGCCTTTTTTATATCTTCAGATATACTGCCCAAAACAAAAGGGGAGCAGATAACAGCATTATAACCTTCATAAAGAGCACCTGCTCCTAAATCTATAATTTCCCCTTCTCGTACCTTTCGTAGAGTATTTCTGTTCATGCAGAGTTGAGTATTTTCGTGGCCAGACGAAACCATTGGGCTGAAAGCAAGGCAATGATCTTCGGCACCTAATTTAAGTATTTTACTTTCAAGGTCAGCTTGTATATCAAGTTCTGTAATACCAGGTTTAATATTAGAAACAGCAAATTCAAAAGATTTTGAAATAATTTCTCCTGCTTTTTTCATGCATATAATTTCATTTTCTGATTTTTGCATTCTTAGCTCGTACATTAAATTTTCAGCACTGACTATTTTTATATTGTTAAATATTTCAATTAATTTTTTATATATTGAATGAGGAAAAATTAAATCCCCAATTACACCTATTTTTCTTATTTTATATTTATTTTTTATTTCAAGAAATAAATCTCTAAAATCGTATTGTCCTTTTATTTCATATTCAACTCCAGAAACCTCTCCAACTTCTGGTAAAATCCTTAATTCTCCCTTTACTTTTGATTTATATTTAGACCATTCATGACATGCTTGACCTGAGCATAAAATAGGCGCTCCATTTATTGGAATCAGCATTGCAGAACTTTCATTTATTGGGGAAAAATCTGAAAAATATCTTACTGCTGAAGGATCCAACAAGTTTGAGAAAATTATTGTTAAATCAATATTATTTTGATCCATTTTTTTCTTAAAATTTATGATTCTTTGTTGGAATTCTGTTTTTGGAATTGTTGGAAAATTATTCATTTTGATTATTTCCAGCTAATGCTATTATTAAATAAAGAAACAAATAAGTTTAAAATAATTAAAAATTCAATCGATTGCATTTTAACATCATCAAAATAATTTGTCAATAATGCGAATTAAGATGCAGCAATTCTGCATCTTCTGCCTATTTTACTTAAATTAAGATTAATAATATCCTTTTTTATCATTATTTCCGGACGGCAATTTCACATAAGATAAAATTTCTTTAAAGAATAGATGATTTTTCCGATTTTGCAGTGCTTTAGACAGTAATTATTTATATAATTGTATCAGTGGTTATGTGTTTGGTTTGAAAAAATATGATAGAGTAGGTAGATTACACCGGTATGGGCCGGACCCATCTTGCAAGCAGGTACTCTGCTTTGATAAGGTCAATTAGCAGTGTCTTTGACCTTATCCTTTTATCTTTTATGTTTCTTGCAAAAAATATGTTGAAGATATTTAAAGCAATAAACAGAAAGAGCATAAAAGCGGAAATTGCATTGCCGCTGTGCCTGTATACGTGATCAGCATTCCAGGTAGAAACTATTTCGTTAAAGCACTTGTTTTCTATCTGCCACCGGCTGTGGCAGGCCGATATGATATTTTTTAAATCAACAACTGGGGGCAGGTTGGTAACCCACATCCATTCTGCCCTCTCTTCTTGTACATCCCATTTTCCTAATTCTTGGCAGTGATGCCTGACTGTTTTAGTCTCTTCCGATCTTACTGTCCTTACAGGTTTATTGTAACCATCCCACAGTCCGGAGATTGTATGGTCCCATGCTCTGTAGGTTATGCCTTCATCTTCATAAACTAAAGGTTTGGTTGTTTTTGACAAGGCCAGTGCTTCAGTGTAGAGTTCTCTTGTCTCATCTTTAAGGACTGCTATGGTATATTTATGATGAGATTCTAAAAGGCCAAAAGTAGCTCCGTTTAAGTAAAGGCCGTCACCTGCAACTGCTTCAAACGCTTTGGGATAGTTTATGCACACCCTGTCAAGAAGTCTTAAAGCGCTTGTAGTCTCTCCCTCAAGCGGATATATGGGTTCTATATCAAGCATAAAGGCAAACTTTTGCCCTGCTAAGATAAATGCGGTATATTTGTGATAGTAGTTAAGTTTTACCACCCCTTCAATCTTGGAAACATTTCTGACACTGCAGAGACTGCACCTGTGTAAATCGCTTGAACAAATCTCATGGCCGTCAATTATGCCTATATATCTTCCATTAAACGGTTGTGTCATCTTAGATCTTTTTGCTTTAAGGTAAATGGATTTTAATATTTCTCTTAGGCGGTTAAGATCAATAGTGTCTGCTGATCTTGCAACAGTTGAAGTTGATGGAATCCTGCCAGCTATATTGCCAACAGATGAAATGTTTCTTGCCTGATTGAACCTGTTAAGTGAACCAAGGTTAGATAGTAGTATGGAAAGAATAGAAGTAGAGATATCCGCAGATGATATCTGGGGCTTTTGCCTTAAGTCGGTAATATCTTCTATACTTTTAAATAAAGAAAAATGTTTATTTGAGTATTTTATTACTCTTTTAAACATTTACTTCTTTTTAGATAATGCTCTCTCAAGATTAATATCTGATACTGTCTCTATCATATCCCTTATCTTAAAGTATCTTGCTACCATCACTCTTACTTCCTCTTCAAGTTTGTTAGGAATATATATCATCTTTCTTACTCCATCTTTTCTTGTTGTAGTCAAGTAAAGCGATATGTGTTTTTCTCCCTTTATTTTGCACCTGCAGTTTTTATTTCCACACGTTCTTGCAACATCTACAAGGTTGGCATGGATGTATTCAGAGTAATTAATCATGCCTGAAAGCTTGGACAGCAGATCTTTTTCCTGCCTTGTTCTACCTACTCTCTTCATTATGTGCCTTTCATTAATAATGATATACCTTAGTATTTCATATTTTCTTAAAAAAGTAAAGTATATATCGAATGCGAATTTGCTTTTTAAATAGATAGGTTAAATCAGGCTTAGTTTAAGCTTGATTTTAATGATAGAGAAATCAAGATGCAGAATTGCTGCCCGGGAAAAGTGATATTAAACCAAATTTAGGGAAAATAATAGTAAGGAATCTTACATCTTAATATATATTTAGAACTACTTTATTTTTTCACCCATATATAACTTATTTGAAATATATATATCCAAAACAAAATTAATAATTTTCTTCACATATTTCAAAGCTTCTTTTGCGTCTATTATCTCTGGCTCAGAATAATCACCAGGATATCTGAAAACTGTAGCATAAGGTGTTAATATTTCTGCCGCTGAATAAAATCTATTAAATGATTTATCAATCTCAGAACATTTATCTATTAAATAAACTATACTGTGTATTCTTTCAAACCTTATATTTTTATAGACTAAAAAGGATTTAAGTATTTTTTCTGCAGCCTGCTGACTGTGAAAAACTGATGTATCAAGATATTTATTCTTTCCTGTAATTAATTTTTTTGCGGATTTATAATCATTTATAGCCCTTTTAATCCAGTTAAGCCATTCTTTTTTAGTATTTTCATTCATCAAGTCTAAAACCCTTTTCCAAAATTGTGGATACTAAAGATGTTTTTACATTCCTAAACTTTTTAACCTCGTCTTCAGTAAATACCAAAAGCTCTACAGGAAATCCAATACCCCTGATTTTTGAATACCCAATTCTGCTTCTTTTATATTGTGGTAATTCTGATCTTTTTACAATTACTGCAATATCAATATCGCTGTCCTTATATGGAGTTCCATATGCATATGAACCAAATAAAAATATTTTCTTGGATTTATAAGTATCACTGAGAATCTTAAATAATCTTCTTTTTAAATCAGCTTTGATATAATTCATCACTAAATCTCATTACACAATTATAATAAATTAATTTTTTTTTATAAAAATTTTAAATCTATTATGATTACAACCCATGCGAACCTTCACAGTTGTGATTTTATT
>JAMCSM010000016.1 GCA_023380915.1 Actinomycetota bacterium
TCCACCGATACCCTGGATTTTTTCACTTCCCTTGAACTATCTAGTGACAGCAGTTTCCTCGCAGGTTTTATATTTGATATGCTCTTTCTTTGCGGTTCCTCTTTGCGATAGCCTATCCTGTATCTTCTTTCCGAAAAATCTCTTCTGTCTGGAATTTCCCCAAATTTTTCCCCATCCAGGTTATCTTCTTCATATTCCTTATTGCCATATTCGTTGCTATCTTCTTCGGCCAAACCCAGAAAGGAGAGTGTTTTTTTAAAAAATTGACTCATTTTTCCTCCTTTTTTGTTTTACTTTAATTTTTGCTACAATGCTGCTTCATTTTTACTTTATATTAATATCTATTTAAAAAGAGAAGAACCAATCCTTATCATTGTTGATCCTTCTTGAATTGCAATTTCAAAATCATTGCTCATCCCCATTGAAAGTTCCGTTAAACCCGATATGCCGGAAATTTTGTTACTTGCATCCCTTAATTCTCTCAATTTCCTGAATATCTTTCTTATATATTCCCTCTCATCAGTCAGAGGTGCCATTGTCATAAGCCCCTTTACGCTTATATGATCAAACTTAAATGCTGTAATTAAAAAATCTTTTAAATTCCCTTCTTCTATACCAAACTTTGTATCTTCCCCCGAAATATTTAACTCCACAAGAACCTTCTGAGTTTTATTTATTTTTTTTGCTTCTTCATTTATCTTTTCCAGAGTGGTTATTTTATCTATCGAATGTATGTAATCAACTATCGGAACCACCGTTTTTACTTTGTTGCTTTGCAGATGACCTATAAAATGCCATACTGCCGAATTTCCGATTACACGATATTTTTCAGCCAGCTCTTCTGCCCTGTTTTCTCCAAAATTTCTAATACCCAATTTCATTACTTCTCCAATGTTTTCCGCATCTGCATATTTTGATGCTGCTACAATTAAAATTTCATCGACTTTTCTATTTGCAATTTCACAGCTTCTTTTTATTTTTATTTTCAGGTTTTCTATATTTTTTTTATACAACCTTATCTTAAAATCGGAAAATTCCATCTCCTCTACTCTTTATTTTTTCTCAAAAAAGTTGGTATATCAAGATAATCATCTTCTTCGATTGATTTAAAATCTTCAGGTATAACTTTCGAGGGTGCAGCTTCCTTCTTTTCTTCATCAAAAAAACTCCTTACTTTCTCGTTTGTTTGCTGCTTATCGTTCTTACTGACGGTTTTCTCGGGTTCCCTGACAACTTTTATATCTTCATCGAGAAAAGGTTTATCATATAATTTTTCCCTGAATCCTGTAGCAATTATAGTAACCTTGATTTTATCATTCATTTTTTCATCAATTACAGCTCCGAAAATTATATTTGCATCAGGACTGGCGGCATTTCTTATTACTTCGGCAGCTTCATTTACCTCAAAAAGTTTTAAATCCGGACCACCTGAAATGTTTAGAAGAATGCCCTGTGCACCTTCAACGGAAGACTCGATCAGGGGGTTTTTAATAGCCAGCTGCGCCGCTTTTATTGCCCTGTTTTCGCCTGAAGCTATACCATCGCCAAGAATTGCACTTCCTGCCTCTTTTATGATTGATTTTATATCTGCAAAATCCAGGTTAATAAGTCCCGGCAGGGTTATAAGATCCGTTACTCCTCTTACTCCGGCCTTTAAAACATTGTCGCATAAGCTGAAAGCACCAAGAAGTGTTGTATTCTCGTCTGAAATTTCAAGAAGCTTATCATTGGGGATTACAATAAGAGTATCAACTTTGCTCTTTAAATTTCTTATTCCTTCTTCAGCCTGCAGCATTCTTTTTTTACCTTCAAATGTAAATGGCTTTGTAACAACTGCTACAGTAAGGCATCCGCATTCCTTTGCAACCGAGGCTACAATCGGTGCAGCACCTGTCCCGGTTCCCCCGCCCTCACCACAGGTAATAAAAACCATATCGGAATTTTTAACAATCTCTTTTAAAACATCTACGGATTTTTCTGCAGCAATCCTTCCAATCTCCGGATTAGACCCTGCTCCCAATCCTGAGTCACCTATTAATATCTTCTTGTCAGAATTTGACATCATCAAAGCCTGTGCATCCGTATTGACAGAAACAAATTCGCATCCGCTTATATTGTCCTCCATCATCCTGTTTACTGCATTACTGCCTCCTCCTCCAATGCCGATTACATTTATAACAGCGTAATGACTTTTATCAAAATCAGCTTTCAATTTTACCTCCTATTCCATTTTTTCACTTCTTAAAACTCTTGAGATAAATTCCCTGAATTTTGAAATTATCCCTTTGCTTTTTTGTTTTTTTTCATCAAATTGTCCGAAATCCATAAAATTTTTTAATTTGATAAGCATATTTGAGAATACCTATTGCTGTAGAATATATCGGGTTATTTATTGCCTCTGAGGGACCTTCAACCTCAACGGGAGTTCCGATTCTCACCGGCATGTTAAAAACTGAGCTTGCAAGTGCCGTAATTCCTTTAAGCTGGGAAGTACCACCGGTTAGAATGACCCCACACGGTATCGAATGGATATATCCGTAAGCTTCTATTTTTTCTTTTACCAGATTCAACATTTCCTTGACTCTTGAATTTACGATATTATATAACCTGATATTAAGGGTTGTTTTATTATGGTCAATTTTTATATCTCCCATATTAAGCCTGTTAAGAGTTTCATAAAAATTATAATCAACATTAGAGAATTTCTTTTTAATTTCTTCAGCTTTCGAATAAGGGATATTCAGTCCTATGGATATGTCATTTGTAATTAGATCACCGCCTACAGGAAGGCAATAAGTAAACACCATTTTTTTATTTTTAAATACTGCTACATCCGTTGTGCCTCCGCCAATGTCCAGTACAATTGCTCCACTTTCTTTTTCATCGGATGTAAGGACAGCTTCACTTGAAGCCAAAGCCTCAAGTATAATGTCTTCGATTTCTATATTAGCTGCTTTTACACTGTTGATTACATTTTTTAATAAAGTTGATGAACCGTAAATTACGAGCAGATCTACAGCCAGTTTATCCGTTGTTAAACCTATAGGATCAATTATTTCTTTTTCATCATCAACTGCAAATTGCCTTATCAATGTATGAATTATGCTGTTTTCGGGTGATAAATTAACTTTATTTGCAATCAGGATAAGTTTATCTACATCAGCTTTTCTGACAATTTTGCCCGGAGAGTTTATATTTATCTCCGTCCAGTTGTTCATGAAAGAAATATGCTTTCCTGTTACACCGATATAAGCATTATCTACAAAAAGATTTGTGGCCTTTTCCGCAATACCTATTGAATTAAGTATCGATCTCGTGGCTTCATTTATATCTACAACAAGACCCTTCTTAATCCCCTTACACTCGGAAGTACCGAATCCCTTGATTTCCAGAATATTATTTTTTTTAATAGCCCCTATAAAAGTACATACTTTTGTAGTTCCTATATCAATTGCTGCTACATATTCATCTTTTGCTGGCAATAATCCAAACCTCCGACTAGAACACATTAATATTATTCAATAACAGGATTCTCAATATTCCTTAGGTCTATTATATTATAATAATCATTTTCTTCCGATAACTGTTCCATTACCTTTTTTAATATCGAGTTTTTCTCTATTATATTACTGTTATCACCAAAAATTACTTTTTTATTATTATAAGTTAAAAAAATTATATCTTCAGCAAAATTATTATCAATCATTGATTCTTTAATTTCTTTTTTTACTTCGATGTCCAGAGACTTATAAATTTCACCACAGCTCAAAATATTTTTTTTTGCGATTTTTTCACCTATCCCGGGGTTATATTTAATAGCATTTTTGACAAGAATCAAATCAGGATATTTGCCAATATTTTTTGCATCAAGCTCTTCCAGGATAATACCTTCATCATCCATAACAAAATAATTTCCTGCAGCCATTATCTTCACAAAAGGCTTTCGCTCAACAGCATCTATTACAATCTTGCCAGGAAAAATTTTTTTAAGAGTTGCTCCCTTTAACCATATTAAGTCCTTCAATAATCTTTCTTCAACAACCTTTTTATCAATTTCAAAAATATTTGAACCCATTGCAATATTTGCCTCTTTTTTTATAGTTTCTTCGCTGTAATGACTGTTATTTTGTACTATTATGCTGCTGATTTTGAAATAACCGCTGTTATAAAAATAATTAAAACCCCATACCAGCCCTATTAAAAATATTATAATGAAAAATATCCGGAAAAAAATTCCTATTTTTCTTTGTATCAGGCGTCTTTTTCTCTCAGCTACGATTCTGCTATATTTTTTTTCAACCAGTTCCATAATATTTATACATTATTTAAGCAATAAAAATATCCTAAAAAAAACTACAATTTTAAACAGGCCGAATCAAGTATTATTTCAACAAGATGCCCGTAGTCAATACCCCGGGCAGCAGCTGCCTTGGGCACAAGACTTGTCGGCGTCATTCCGGGAATTGTATTAACTTCAAGAGCATAAACGAGTCCATCATCACCAAGTATAAAATCCACTCTTGAAAGTCCGAAACAATCCAGAGCTCTATGGCATTTTAAAGCTGTACCCGAAATATCTTCAGAAATATTTTTTCCAATTTTTGCAGGAACAGTATATTCAGTAAATCCGGGAGTATACTTTGCCTGATAATCATAAAAACCGCTTTCTGGTTTTATTTCAATTACCGGCAGTGCAACAGGTTCTCTTCCGATTATACTGACAGTTAGTAATTTTCCCTTTACATATTTTTCTATTAGAACTTTACTATCATACTTAAGGGCCAGTCCAATTGCATTTCCCAGACCTTTGTAATCTTCCAAAATTGTCACACCTATGGTTGAGCCGCCCCTGTTTGGTTTTACAATTACGGGAAAGCCAATATTTTGCACAATCTCAGATTTGAGCAAGCCCATGTTTTCCTTATCTTTTTTAGTTACTTCCACATATGCAGGTGTGATGATTTTTTCATAAATAAATATTTTTTTTGAAAAAATTTTATCCATTGCCATGGCACTTGACAGTACACCTGAACCCGTATAAGGAATCTTTAATAACTCAAGCAATCCCTGAACGGTTCCATCTTCTCCATATTTTCCATGCAGCGCTAAAAAAGCTATATCAAAGGATTTTAAGTCATCTGAACATTTATTATCGAAGTCTATAAGAGAGGCTTTATAGCCCAGATTTAAAAGCGACTGGTAAATTCCCTCGCCGGTTACAAGCGATACTTCTCTTTCAGGTGAGATTCCCCCCGCCAGGACAGCAATTTTTAAGGTTCCCTTTTTATTTCTTATTTCCAAATTATTAAAATATCCAGGCACATTTTTTTCTTTCATTTAAAATCCTATCAGCTCTATTTCATAATCCAATTCTTTATTGAACTTACTCCTCACAAAATCTTTTATTATCTTTGATAAAATATATACTTCTCCCGATCTGGCATTTTCATAATTTTCGATAAAATTGGCATGCTTATCTGAAACCCTGGCATTTCCATAGAAAAAATTTTTCAAATTGCATCTCTCAATCATTTCTCCTGCAGACAAGGTGCAGTTCGGGGGGTTCTTAAAAAAGCACCCCAGATTTTTGGTATTAAAAGGCTGGGCCAATTTTTTATTTCTAATATTTTCCCTTACTTTTTCCAGAACTATACTTTTATCCAGCAGGTTTCCTTTTAAAACAATATCGGTCAGTACGATAAGATCCGGTATATTAAAATACCTGTACCCGTAGTTTGCATTATCAAGTTCAAGAGTTTTTTCTATTACTTTATTATCTTTTGCTGCAAGGTACCTTATTTTTTTTATGAAGCTGTTAAGGCTTGAATCTTTTGTTCCGCTGCTTCCAATCACGGCTCCCCCGATACTGCCGGGTATACCTGCCATAAAGGAAAAATCCTGGTCATACTTTGCAGCCTGAACTACAAATTTCTGGACATTGCAGGCTGAGCCAGCAGAAATGCTGCCAGAACTTTCAAGATTTACATAATCAAAGTCTCCGCAGAGTTTTATGAGCACAACATCAATATAACCATCATTAAATAAGATATTTGTGCAATCACCTATTACATGAAAAACAATTTCATTATCTAAAAGAATTTTTATAATTTTGTGCAGGTCCTTTCTGTTTTTGACATTTATAAGGCACATGCATTGTCCCCCCGTTCTTATTGAGGTGAGCAGTGATGCATCAACATCAAATATTACATTACCTGGAAAAATTTCCAGTATAATTTCCCTTATTCTATTTATTTTTTCTTTGTTTTCCATTTTTATTTTTTAGCCTAATCTTAAACTCATAATTTAAATTTTAATTCCTGAGTAATTCATCTGTTACACTTGTGATATCTCCTGCGCCCATCAGCAGCACTATGTCATCTTCTTTTATATTTTCATTTAAATAATCCTTAACATCACCTAATTTGGGTATGTATACCAGTTTCTTTGAAAAACCTTCTTCCAGCAAACTGTCAATCAGCAGTTTTCCTGTGACTCCCGGAATAGGAATTTCATCGGATCCAAATACATCAGTTATTATCAAAATATCCGTATTATTAAAACAAGTATTAAATTTATCATGAAATTTTGAAAGTCTTGTATACCTGTGCGGTTGAAAAACTGTTATAATCCTTTCCTTTTTTTCCGAAAATGCAGCATCAAGTGTTGCTTTTACTTCTGTAGGATGATGAGCATAATCATCAAAAATCAGAGCGCCCCTTTTTTCACCCCTTTTTTCAAATCTCCTCTTTGTCCCGGTAAAAAACTCTAAAATATTTATTGATTTTTCGATATCAAGCTTCAGACCATGACATACAGAGATAGCTGCAAGACTGTTTTTTATATTATGTATGCCGGGGACATTTAGTTTTACCTTAAATTTAAGCACACCGCCGATCCCGGAATTTTTATTTTCTTTTATGACAAGGTCATAAGAACATGTGAAGTTAATAAGGTTGATATTTTCAGCATAAATATCATTGTCTTGCTTCAAACCGTAAGAGATTATTTTTCCGGGTGTTATTCTGCTTATTTCTTGTGGACTGATTTCGTCCCCGTATATAACAATCAACCCTTCTTTCCTGATATTGCCTATAAACCTATAAAAGCTTTCTTTTAAATGATCAAAATTTTTATAATAATCCATATGGTCTTCTTCAATATTGGTGATAACACCGACAAGAGGTTTATAGTTTAAAAAAGTACCGTCACTTTCGCAGGCTTCGGCAATCACATATTCTCCACTGCCATATCTTGCATTTGAACCCAGCTCATTAAGCTCGCCCCCTATTATAATTGTGGGATCCAGTCCTAATCCCCTGAATATCAATGATATCATTGAGGTTGTAGTAGTTTTACCATGGGTTCCTGATACAGCAATACTATTCTTATTATTTAAAATCCACGCAAGGACATCTCCCCTGCTGAAAATTTGCAGCCGGGCCTCTTTTGCAGCCAGCAGTTCTACATTATTTTCAGAGATAGCCGCAGAATATATAACAGCTTCGAATCCAATGATATGATTTCCATCATGTCCAATGTGAACTCTAATTCCTTCATTTTCAAGTAAGCTCACATACCTTGAATATTTTATATCTGAACCAGAAACACTAAAGCCCATTCCTTTCAGGACAAGAGCTATTGCACTCATTCCTGCGCCGCCGATCCCTATCAAATAGAAGCTGCTGATTTTTTTCAAATTATATTTTGCTGAATTTTTTTCCATTAATTTATAACTCCCAATATCGTATCTCCTATAATTTTTTCACCATCCATTTTCTTAAACTCAAACTTTTCTTCCTTCATAGTATTATATTTCTCTTTATTATTTGAAAGAAGATCTTCAACTGTTTTGGAAAGCAAATTTTTTTCCAGATCTTTATCAGATATCAGAATTGCTTTTCCGTTACCGGCAATATAATCAGCATTAAAAAACTGGTGGTTTTCAATTGCTTCAGGATAAGGTATGAGGATGGCCGGGATATTTGTTACCAGAAGCTCTGCAATCGTGTTAGCACCTGATCTGGAAATTATTAAATCAGCTATCCTGTAAACCTCTTCCATTTCACTTACATAAGGTAATATTTTAATAAAGGATAAATCATCGGATTTATAAATACCAGAGATTTTATTATTAATATTGTGATAAAATCTCTGTCCGCAAATAAGCAGGATCTGAATTT
>JAMCSM010000017.1 GCA_023380915.1 Actinomycetota bacterium
CAATCCTTCCTGTCTTTTTGTATTCTTCCCAACCTGAACCGGTTATATATCCCCTTACAACACATTCAATTGGAACAATTTTAGCTTTTTTTACTATTACGGATCTTTCTTTCAATATTTCCTTATATTTTTTTAGGAATTTAGGAAATTTGTTTACGTCAGTTTCAATTATATGATTATCAATTATGTCTTTAAGATAATCAAACCAGAATATGGAAATTTTATTCAAAACAGCACCTTTAAATGGGATAAGGGAGGGCAGTATATAATCAAAAGCTGATATCCTGTCAGTAGTAACTATTAAAATTTTATCTTCGAATGAAAACATTTCCCTGACTTTTCCGCTTTTTATCTTTTCAATCGTTTCTATTTCAACATTTCCAACTAACTTCATATTAACCCCCTTTACCTTATAGTTATCTTAAAATATTTATTTTTTTATTTTCTGTTTCGGTTATTTTCATATAAAAATTTATAAGTTCAAATGCCGCATTTTCTAAGAGCTGCTCAGAATTTTCTAAAATTTCATTTAATTCCATTGGTTTATTAATAATTGAAAAAATTCCACAAAATAATTTTCTGTTTATTTTATTTACTTTTTTCGTTGATAAATTGATTGAGCCGTTCAATGAAATTACCGGCTTTTGGTATTTTTGTGCCAATTCCGCAACAGCATACGGGGACTTTCCAAAAAAAGTCTGGTCATCAAAACTGCCCTCCCCTGTAATTATGAGATCTGCATTTTTTATTTTATTTTCAAGTCCAGTTGCTTCAATGATTATTTGTGCCCCTGGACGGATTTTGCCATTTACGAAAGCTATAAGCCCCGCACCAAGACCTCCGGCTGCTCCTGAGCCTTTTATTTTATCAATGTCTATGCCTCTATATTCCAGAACTACTTTTGCGAAATTTTTTAATCCCTCGTCAAGTAATTTAACCATTTCTATATCAGCACCTTTCTGGGGGCCATAAATATATGATGCACCATTTTCTCCTGTTAAAGGATTGTCAACGTCACATGCTACTTCAATCTCAAGATCTTTGAAATTGTATTTTATATTATTTGAATTTATTTTTTTTAATTTAATAAGTTCTTTACCACCAAAACCTAATAAATTGCCATTTTTATCTAAAAATTCATATCCAAGTGCTTGTGCCATTCCCATCCCACCATCATTTGTTGCGCTCCCTCCTATGCCTATAATAATTTTCTTACAGCCTATTTCTATTGCCTTCATTATAAGCTCACCAGTTCCATAAGTTGTAGTATTCAAAGGATTTCTTTTTTCTGGTGACAAAAGCATCAAGCCGGAAGCTGAAGACATTTCAATTATTGCAGTGCTCCCCTTTAATATGCCAAATTTTGATTGTATAATTCCGCCCAAAGGGCCTTTAACTTTACGGGGAACATATTTCCCTTTTAGACTTTCAATCAGAGTATCCAGGGTTCCTTCCCCGCCATCTGCCATTGGATTTAAAATAATATCAATGTCTTTATCTATTTTTTTAATTGCTTTTTCTATAATATTACAGACCTGTGAAGCAGTTAAGCTTCCTTTGAATTTATCCGAGGCAACAAGTATTTTAATTTTCAAGCATATTATCCTTTTTTTAATTTATAATTGCATTTTCCAGGGCATTGGAACATATGCATTTTCTTTCGACAGGAACTTTTGGAATTGCCTTGAAAAGCAAATCTTTTAATTTTTCATTATTTTTTTTAAAAATTTCTACTACCTCATGGCTTGAGACAGGTTTAATTGCTTTATTTCCTTCCAGTCCTGCATCGTAGTCCGTTATTATTGAAATATTGACATAACATATTTCAAGTTCTCTTGCCAGGCATACCTCAGGATACTGTGTCATATTTATTACTTCCCAGCCCTGATTGGAATAAAACCTGCTTTCAGCTTTTGTGCTGAACCTGGGACCCTGAATAATGACAACTGTACCTTTAGGATAGAAATTAATACCCAGTTCTCCGGCACTGTCAATTGTAATTTTTCTTAAATCAGGGCAATAAGGCTCAGCAAGTGATACGTGTGTAGTAGCAGGACCGTCGTAAAAAGTATCGGGCCGGCAGTTTGTCCGATCTACAAATTGGTCACAAATAACAAAATAACCCAGTTTTATATTTGCCTGAAGGCTACCTGCAGCACAGGGTGCAAAAATTTGTTTTACTCCCAGACTCTTCATGGCAAAAATATTTGCCCTGTAATTTATTTTATGTGGAGGAATTGTATGACCATTGCCATGTCTTGGAAGAAAGGCTACTCTTATCCCTTCAAGTTCGCCAATGATTATTTTATCGGACGGCTTTCCATAAGGAGTTTTAAGATCAATTTCTTCCTTGATTTTCAGAAAATTGTAAAAACCTGAACCCCCGAATACACCTACTTCTGCCTTTTTGGATTCCTTCATTATCACCCTCCATAACTATCTTATTTTTCAAAAACCTTTATTTTTTAATAACTCATCTAAAGACATTTCAGGTCTTGCTCCAATATGGCTTATTGCTTCTGCAGCAAGTATGCTTCCCATCTTTCCGCAAATGTATAGATCCTTACCTTTTATCAAGCCATTTAAGAAACCGGCTGCATACATATCGCCAGCACCGGTGCTATCAACCACTTTAGTCTTTACTGCGTCAACAGTATAAGTCTTTTTGCCTGATATTAATATCGAACCTTTTTCTGATCTTGTGATAGCTGTAATTATGTCAAAGTCTTTACACTTGTTTATTGCTTCATTAAAATCAAATATTTCAAATAGCGATAATATTTCAATCTCATTAGCAAAGAGAATGTCTATTTTATTTTGTATAAGGTTAATAAATTCAGTTCTGTGTCTTTCAACACAATATGGATCTGATAAACTTAATGCAGTTTTACCGTTGTTTTTATGTACAATATCAATAGCTTTCAGGAAAGCTTCCTTAGCATTTTCTCTATCCCAGAGATAACCTTCAAGATAGACAATTCCGGTTTTAGAAACAATAGCTTCATCTATATCATTTACATTCAAGCTTCCGG
>JAMCSM010000018.1 GCA_023380915.1 Actinomycetota bacterium
ACCCATTTTTATATGCAATATCTCCATATACCATGATTCCGTCCACAAATTTATTTGAGAGTTGTATCTTCCCTAATTCTATATCAAAATCTGCAACTTTTTCCGCAAAAGACCTTAATTTTTCCGGATATAAGCTGATATATAGAAGCTCATTTTGAAGACCAAGTACGCGCCAGGCCATCTCTCTACCCTCAGAGATATTTCCCATTATAAAAAAATCATCTCTATAATTTTCAATCTGCCCGGAGAAAGGCAGGGTTAGACCGTACATATCAACAGGTGCAAAACTTTTTTCAAATCGTTTTCGGTCATTTGGATCCTCAAATTCGTATTTATCCAGATCTGTTATTTCCTTCACCGCGAAATCAATAAAATATGGAACCGGCTGAGAAAAATCAAGTTTTAATGTACTTCCGAAACCGCCCTTATAGATTATATAGCTTTGAGTCTTTTCAATTACAATTACATTTTCTATTTTTGGATCAATATTAGGGCTGCAGCAAACCATATCCAAATCATAATATCTAAAAATATCCTCATTATTGTTCAGTTTAAAATATTTTCTCCAATTGATTAAAAATTTATCCCAAAAATAAATATCCTGTATAGGAAAATTATTTTTATCATCTTTGTATTTTAAGCAATCATTAATGCGTTGTATTTTTTTTAAAGCTTTTTTATTTCGAATCATGGTATATGGAGATATTGCATATAAAAATGGGTTGCTAATGTCGCCGAATTCCTGGAAAAAAATTTATTATCCTCCCTTGAAAAGAATTTGCACAGAACTTAAGAAATTTGGAAAGCCCATATTTTATCACACAGACGGGAATTATCTTGAAATTATAAATGATTTAATTGAAATAGGATTTGATGCCGTACACCCTAATGAGGCTAAATCAGGTATTGATGTTGTAAGGCTTAAGGAAAAATATGGGAAGAAGATATCTTTTATGGGAAATATTGATGCTGCCCGGGCCTTGTCAGGCTCAAAGGAAAATATAAAAAAAGAATTAGAATATAAAATCAGTGCTATAACCGGAGGAGGTTATCTGCCGGGTGGAGATGATATCCCAGCATCAGTGTCGCCGGAGAATTATGATTTTTTTATTAAATTGCTTAAGAGTTACAGGAAAGAGTCATAGTAAAGCAGATAAAAATAGTTACAATATCTGATGCGGAAGATTTTCTAAAAAAATCTTCTGTTATTCTAAAAAAGTAAATTTAATAAATTTTAATTTTATTGGAGGATAAATGATTACTGCACAAGGGGTTGTCCCAATAAAGGGTGGTCAATTTAAGGTACTTTCGGAAGAGCAGATAAAAGATCTGCATGATGCTACAGTGGAGGTATTGGAAAACATAGGTATTAAAAATCTTCATGACGAAGCCAGGGAAATAATGGAAAGTAACGGTTGTAAGGTTGATCATGACAACAAGATTGTTAAAATCCCTGAAGCAGTTTTAATGGATAATCTTAAAAAGGCACCTGCAAATATAACACTTTATGGAAGAGATCCAAAATATGATGTTCACCTAAGTGACTCAGATGACGTCTATGTTATGGGTGGAGCAGGAGCAGTAAATACACTTGGACTTGATGGGGTTTTACGTCCTTCAACTTTTAAGGATATGGAAGATTTCACCAGACTTGAAGATACTCTCGAAAATATGGATATTGCTCATTTTCTGGTTATTCCTACTGATACTGAATTTGGAACTTCATCAGAATGTGAAATGCTGACTTTTGCCCATATGCTTACAAATAATACTAGAAATTTTTATGCCCTGCTGGGAGGATGTCGGGAAGGGTTGAGTTATGAACTTGAGATGGCTTCTGTACTTGCCGGAAGTATTAAGGAAGTATCCAAAAGACCTTTTTTTGTAGCCGGTCTCTGTATAATCAGTCCTCTTACTCATAGGAAAGATTTTATTGAGGAACTTTTTGAATGTGGCAAATATAAAATACCCTGTTATGTCGAAGCGGACGCTACTGCCGGAGGAACGACGCCATATACTATTGCCGGCTGCCTTGTAGAAGTTAATGCCAATATTCTGGGGGCAATTTCCCTTGCTCAAATGGCCAATCCTGGAGCACCATGTATCTATTCTTCTTCTTCCGGAATACTGGATATGAAATCTCTATATTTTTCAGGAAACGCTCCTGAAGCGACTCTGCTGCATATGGCCTCTGCTCAAATGGCTCATTTCTATAAGCTGCCTTATTATGGCAGCAATACGGCAGATTCAAAATTACCCGATGAGCAAGCAGGTTATGAGAGGGCACAACATTTTTTAGGCTGTGCCTTGGGTGGGGTTAATATAATACATGTTGCCATAGGAAATCTGGCAATGATGACAGTGGCAAATTATGAACAATGCCTGATAGATAATGAAATATTGGGAGCTTCATTTAGATTGCTTCAAGGAATAGATACAAGTAAAGATGCTATCGGAATAGATGCTTTTTATGAAGCGGGTCATATTGCAAATTTTATACAGACCAGGCATACAGTCAAATATTGCAGGAGTAATGAACGCTGGATTCCTAAACTTACAGATAGAGGTAATTGGAATCAGTGGATGACAAATACCGGCGGCAAGGACATGAGGGAGCGGGCAAAAGACATGGCTAAAAAAATTCTTGAAGAGCATTATCCGGTTTATGTTAATGAAGACCAGAAAAAGGAAATCTGGAAAATAGCGAAAGAAGGTCAGAAGTTTTTAGCAGAAAGAGCAAAGAAACGTATGTAGTTCATTAAGATTCTTCTTTAGAAAAGTTAGGAATCAATTTATAAATTACTTGTTATACTAACATTTTGATTTTGCAGGAATAATTTGCAAATGTATCGGCTAGCTTTTAATTCAGCACTAATTTTAAAGTCTGAAAAATAACTTCTATAATCTGTTATAATATTTTCCATGACTATTATTGTAAAAAAACCACTGCTCTTAAAAATCTATGAAGCAGCAAGTATGCAAAGATGGAACGACCAGATCCGCATGGTAGAACTTACCGAGCTTGACAAACAGGCGCACAAAATGATTGCAGCTTATGTTCTTGGTAAATTCGAAGAAAGCGAAAGTAACCGGAAAATAAACTGGACCGAAATAATAGAAGACGGATTATTTGAATTTCTGCAGCGAATAGTGTTGACAGATTTAAAACCTCCGCTTTTTTATGAAATCAAACAGGATAAGGAAAAATATTTAAAATTAAACATATGGGTGTATAACAGGATTTACCCATTTATAGAGTGTCTTGGTGAAGATTTCTGCACTCGCTTTAAGAATTATATCATGGACTTTAACGAAAATAATGAACGCAAAATAATAGGAGCAGCACATTTTTATATTACCAAATGGGAGTTTGACATAATCCAACAATTTAATCCGCATGGGTATCA
>JAMCSM010000019.1 GCA_023380915.1 Actinomycetota bacterium
AAGGGTTCTAAAACCTGATGGAAAACTAATAATGATAGAGCATGTTTTAAGTAAAAATAAGTTTATCTCATTTTTGCAAAATTTATTTAATGGTATTGTGAGGTTTTTTACAGGTGTAAATATAAACAGAGATACTGGCAAAAATATAATAAAATCCGGAATTGAGATAATAGAAGATAAAAATCTTGCAATGGTTGATGTTTTTAAGTTATTTAAAGCAAAAAAAACATAATAATTATTTTAAAAATTTTAGTAGCTTAAGTAAACACAGAAGGAAGTAATTAAAATGATGATGGGATTTGGGGGAATATGGTTTATATTTTTTATATTTATAATAATAGGAGTAGTAACGTTAATTATTTGGGCTTTAAAAAGATCAAATTTTACATCCGTAAAAGAAGATAACAGAAAAAGTTCCCTTGAAGTACTAAAAGAAAGATATGATAAGAGAAAAATTACCAAAAAAGAATTTGAAGATGCTAAAAAAGAAATAACGGGCTTCTTCTTTAACAAAAAAATTACTTGGAGTCAGTAAGATGAAAAATATAAGAAAATTTTTAATAGCTTCAATAATACTAATTGCTGTAGGTGTAGTAGGCCTAATCTCCGGAGGTATAATATTTGGTTTATCTTCCCCGGGCGGTATCTTTGGAACCGGTACTGGCTATACATTTGGACCGGGAAGCATGATGGGTATGATGCAAGGTTTTAACTCAGGAAATCAGTACGCAGGTTTACAAAACATAAGTTTTGACCAGGTTAAATCATCTGCCCAAAAATATCTAAATGATACCGGACTGCAAAATGTAAAAATTAAGGAAATCATGGAATTTTCAAATAATTTCTATATTGAAACTGTTGAAAAAGATACTGGGTTTGGAGCTATGGAGCTTCTGCTTGATAAAACAAATGGTGTTATCTTTCCAGAGTACGGACCTAATATGATGTGGAATCAAAAATACGGAATGATGAATTCTATTATTAGCACTAATCAGTACAATATGGCTATTGATGAACAAAAAGCAATAGAGCTTGCAAACAGCTATCTGGCACGTATAAGCCAGAATGAATTTGCAGGTAGTGAAGGGCAAAAATTTTATGGCTACTATACTATCGATACAGTCAACAGGGATGGTACTACCGTAGGAATGTTGAGTGTAAATGGTTTTACAGGACAGGTATGGTATCACAGTTGGCATGGAACTTTTACAGAAATGAAAGAATATTAATAGCATTTTTAAACTTGCATGCCAGTATTTGTAAAACTCATGCAAACACTAAAAAGATTGAAAATAGCTAAATTTTATATGAAAGGAGTTAATTATTATGATGTTTATCTTTATTATACCTATTATAATAGGAATAGTACTATTAGTCATATGGTTTATAAGAAGAACAGGTTTTAACTTTGACTTTATAAATAAAAGTGCTGCTACCCATTCTGTTGAAATACTGAAAGAAAGATACGCAAAGGGTGAACTTACTAAAGAGCAGTACGAAAGCATGAAAAAAGACATTATATAATAATCTTTACCCAAAATAGTCTAAATGGTTTTTGGTTGGTAATGGGAGTTTTTATTAAAATCAGTATTAATTTAAATACTAAGCTTATAAAAAAAAGGAAAAATATAAATGAATAATATTTTTGTACTCCATGCCAATATCTGTAAAACTCTTGCAAATCCAAAAAGGCTTGAAATCATTTCTGTATTAGTGGACGAGGAACTAACAGCAACTCAACTAACTAAAAAGATAAACATAAGTAAAGCCAATCTTTCTCAGCATATGAGTATATTGGTTGAAAAAGGTGTTGTTCTTTCTAGGCGGGAGGGCATAAATGTCTTTTATAGTCTCTCTGATGAAAGGATAACAAAAGCTTGTGACTTGATGCGAGAGGTTCTGCTTAAAAGATTTGAAGAAAATGGCAGGATATTTGAAAGCATTAAAAAATTATAAATAGAGTAATTAGTCATGGATACATTTGAAAAAGGGGATTTATTATGAATGGAAAAACAGTTCTTATTCTGGGTGGCGGGAGTGGCGGTATTGTTGCTGCTAACAACCTGCGAAAGAAACTTGGAACTAAACATAAGGTGGTTGTTGTTGATAAAAGTGACTACTTTCTATTTCCATCTCACCTCTGGGTATTAACGGGAGAAAGAACAAAAGAACAGATAACAAGGCCTCTCTTCCTACTTGAGAAAAAAGGAATTGAGTTCATTAAAGAAAATGTAATAGGCATAAATCCTGAGAAAAAGATAGTGCAAACTAACAAACAGGTGCTATCGTTTGACTATCTCATCATCGCACTTGGGGCAGAACTTTACCCCAATGAAATTCCGGGGATCTCTACCCAAAATAATATGTACAATCTTTATGATGTTGATATAATTCCGAAGGCTAGAGAGGCTATCCTAAGTCTCAAAAGTGGCTCTATTGCTATCCTCATTGCAAGCCTTCCATTCAAATGTCCTGCTGCACCCTATGAAGCAGCACTGCTTACAGACTTTATTCTTCAGAAAAGGGGAGTTCGGGAGAAAATAGAAATTAGTATATATACACCCGAAGCTCTTCCCATGCCTACTGCCGGGCCGATTCTTGGAAACGCTGTCAAGCAAATTGTAGAAAAACGTGGTATATCCTTCTATCCCCAGCACAGCGTTGTAAAGATTGACCATGAAGGGCATGAAATCTATTTTGAGAATCAGAAAAAAACATATTTTGATCTCTTGTTAATTGTTCTTCCCCACAGAGCACCAAAAATACTTGAAGGATCAGGTCTTTTGGGTGAGACAAGCTGGATTCCTGTTGATAGAAACACACTCAAGACAAAATATGAAAATATATATGCTATTGGGGATATCACTGCCATAAGACTTCCCAATGGAATGATGCTTCCAAAAGCAGGTGTCTTTGCAGAAAAACATGCACAGGTTGTTGCTGATAACGTTGCAGCTGATATAAATGATCAAAAAACCGTGGTAAGTTTTAATGGAGAAGGTGCTTGCTTTCTTGAGATTGGATATGGAAAGGCTGGTTATGCAAAAGGAAATTTTTATGCTGAGCCGGCACCAGAAATTCATTTAAAAAATCCAAGTATGCTATGGCATTTTGGAAAGATATTGTTTGAAAGATACTGGCTTAGGAGATGGCTATGAAACCTATATATCTTGATTATAATGCAACAACTCCTATTGGCCCGGAAGTAATTGATGCAATGATGCCATTTCTGACTGAGTATTTCGGCAATCCTTCAAGCTCCCACCTCTTTGGGCAAAAAGCCAAAGAGGCAGTAGAAAAAGCAAGAGGCCAGGTTGCAGATTTTTTAAACTGCAATATAGATGAAATAATATTTACAAGTGGAGGAACAGAATCGAACAATTATGCCATTAAGGGGTTAGCTTTTACCTTGAAAGATAAAGGAAATCATATAATCACTTCTAAAATAGAACATCCATCAGTGCTGGAATCATGCAAATTTCTTCAGTCAAATGGATTTGAGGTTACATATCTTCCAGTAAATGAATTTGGACTGGTAAGTTTAATCGATCTTGAAAAAGCAATTACGCCTAACACTATTTTAATAACAATAATGCATTCAAATAATGAAATTGGGATAATCCAGCCTATTAGCCAAATTTCAAAACTTGCAAAGAAACACAATATTATTTTTCATACAGATGCTGTCCAATCAGCTGGAAAGATTCCTACCAATATAAATAAACTTGGTGTTAATATGTTATCTATTGCAGGTCATAAGATTTACGCACCAAAGGGGGTAGGTGCCCTATATATTCAACAAGGCATTAAACTGGAAAAGCTAATTCATGGGGCAGGACAGGAAAATAATAAAAGAGCAGGAACAGAAAATGTATTGGAAATAGTAGGGTTAGGCAAGGCTTGTGAAATTGCTGGAAGGGATTTACCTAAAAATATAACTAATATGAGGGTCACAAGAGATAGGCTATATAATGGACTGAAGGAAAAAATAAGCGACTTTAAATTAAATAGTCATTTTGAAAATTGCCTGCCAAATACATTAAGTATCAGTTTTAAAAATATTGATGCAAATCTATTGATTGGTAAAATTATTAACCTTCTGGCAGTCTCTTCGGGTGCAGCATGTCATTCAGGTATGACTGAAATATCTGAAGTGATGAAGGCATTAAATGTACCATACGAATGGGCAAAAGGAACTATTCGTTTTTCTACTGGTAAGATGACTAAAGCAGATGAAATTGATAGTGCTGTAGATATTATTATAAAAAATATTTCAAGTTTTACATAAATATTTAAAGGAAGGTAAATTAAATGAAGGTATTAATAATAATTAATGATGCCCCTTATGGTTCAGAAAAAGCATATAATGCCTTAAGGATTGCAATGCAGCTCCAAAAAGATTTCCCACAGGCTGAAGTAAGGATTTTTTTAATTGCCGATGCTGCAAATTGTGCTATTTCCGGTCAGAATGTTCCTCAGGGCTACTATAATATTGAAACAATGCTATCAGCAGTAATTTACAAAGGCGGCAAGGTTAAAATTTGTGGAACCTGTGCTAATGCCAGAGGACTAAAAGATTTAAAACTAATTGATGGTACTGAAATCAGCAATATGGTTGAACTTACTCAATGGATTGCAGATAGTGACAAAGTTTTAACATTTTAATAAATTAATTTTTAATTTATACACTTTATTATATATATTTTTGACTCACATAGTGTTAAATATTAAAATAAAAAAATATAAAAGGTTATTGAAAGAGGTGAATATATGGGAATATTAAACACGTTAACTTCTCTACACTGGTTAGTACCCGCGCATGCTGCAACTGGCGAGATTGGAGCCCTTGCTTTCCTGTGGGTAATAATTGAGTTGGCAAACAGGCGGGAGAAGGGTTATGTAAGAGCAAAATGGGCATCACTTGGTGGATTTATACTGCTATTTACAAGCTGGTTTTTAGCGGGAACCTATTATTTAACCCATTATGGAAATGTGGTAAAAAAAGTAATTTTAGGTGGTAACCTTGCATGGGCTCATAATATTATAATGGAAACAAAAGAACATGTATTTATATTTATCCCGATATTGGCCCTGTTAGCGTTTCTTTTAATTCTATCTTTTCCTATCCTAAATGGAGCACGGAAAGTAAAATACCAAGAAGACCCATTTATGCAATATGTATATTAATAGTTGCATTAGGTTTTGCAATGGTAGGCCTTGGATACATAATATCAGCAGCAGCAAGGGTTACCTTAGGAGGTGGAGTATAAGATGAAAAATGTAAAAGCACTTTCAATATCAGCAATAGTTTCTATAGGAATTGTTACCATAATTACTCTAATCGGAGAATTTTCGGCACCCTTTTTAAATGGACTAAAGACTATGACAGGCCATCACTGGGTTACAAAAAGTATAATTGGAATGGTTGTTTTTATAATCTTTTCTATTATTTTGGGCTATACAATAAAACCTGATAATGAAAATTCGGCCAAATATATATGGAGTACCTTTGGCGTAGCTTTAGGTAGTGCGGTTGTTTTATTTTTATTTTTTATAATCCATGCTCTGGCATAGAGCACAATATTTAATTTGTTAAAGGGCTTTTTTAATTGAAAAGCTCCTCTCTTTTTATATTTAATAAAGATAAATTACAGCAAGCTATAGGTTGGTCCCCGTCTTATAATGAACAAAAAAAGGTGAGAGAAATGGAAACATTGAAGCATTGAAACTAATTCATTTAACTGCTAAAAACTTGATACCATCTCTAAGATAAACTATAGATCAATGGAAATTAATAAACATCGGGATACAATGTATAAAACATTTGCTTTTGACGATAACGCTGATGAATATGATAGATGGTATAACAGCAATAAGGAGATCTATCAGTCTGAGCTGCTTGCATTAAAGCAGGTTGTTCCAGCTGGTAAAAGGAGCCTGGAAGTAGGTGTTGGTACTGGTCGTTTTGCAGTTCCTCTTGGTGTGAGAATTGGCGCAGAGCCCTCTGAGGCAATGTCATCGATTGCTAGACAAAGAGGTATTAAAGTTAAAAAAGGATTTGCAGAAAACCTACCATTTAAAGATAAAAGTTTTGATTTTGTATTGTTTGTTACAACAATTTGTTTTCTTGATGACATTTCCAAAGCATTAAAAGAGGCATATAGAGTATTGGTTAAAAATGGAGAAATTATTATTGGTTTAATTGATAAAAATAGTGATTTAGGGAAAAAATATGAGAAAATGAAAGAGAAAAATAAATTTTATAAAGATGCTCATTTTTATTCA
>JAMCSM010000020.1 GCA_023380915.1 Actinomycetota bacterium
CTGATATGGAAGAAGGTTATGGAGCTTTTATTTTTTCTGCATAATAATTAAGCTCCCAAATATTTGATGGCATTACAAAAATAGCGTCTGCACCTGCCCTGGTATAAGCATTGCCCCTTTCTATTACTTCTTCTATCTTATTTTCCTTTTGAAACTGTTCAAGAGAAACCGTACCAATAACTACAGGACGTGCAATAATCATAAAGTCAGGATTGGATCTGGTATCTATTGCGGCTTTAATTTTTTGGCACATTTCATCTATAGATATCAACTGATTTTTCGGGCCTGGCAGAAAGGGACACCTGGAAGGAATTTTTTGATCATCTAATTGTACCCCCAAAACACCAGTTGCTTCAAACTCAGGTATAATTTTTATTACACTTATAAAATCTCCATAACCTTCTTCCATATCAGCAATTACAGGAATATTGACAGAATTAGTAATATTCCTGAAAATTTCAAGCTTTTCAGTCTTAGTCATAATATTAATATCAGGATTTGTTTTTTGAGTTCCTTCCAGAGAATAACTTCCAATATATACAGCATTAAAGCCTGCTTTTTCTACTAATTTTGCATTTAAGGCATCGTGTGCACCTACTGCAACCACAAGTTCACCTTTATTTATAATGTCCTTCAGTCTGCTTCCATTTTTTTTCATCCAAACTACCCTTAAGAAATTAATTAATTTAATATTTTAAATCTTAATGCAAATTAATTTTATGGCTTAAGTACTACTTTAACAGCAATTTTGCTTTCCATTAATTCAAATCCTTTTTTCCAATCTGATATATCTAATATATGCGTAATTAAAGGCTTTGCGACAAGTTTACCCTTTTTTAATAACCTTAAAACCTTCTCCCACACTACCCAATTGTGTGAAAAACTTCCCTTCAAAGTTATTGCCTTAGAAATCAATAGGTCTAAACTAAAACCATAGGGATCCGGATCCCATCCAAGTTTTGTTATTTGCCCTGATTTTTTTACAAATTCAATACTTTGATACAACGTTGATGCATTTCCGCCGGTAATAATTACTAAATCTGCACCAATATTTTTTGTTTCATCCATAACTATTTTTAATAAATCCTGTTTATTTACATTTACACATATATCAGCTCCTAATTTTCCGGCTAAATCTAATCTATTTTTATCACCATTAGTCCCGGAGATGATTACTGTCCCAACTCCTGAGATTTTCGCTATTTGTAAACAATTAAGTCCAATCGGACCGGGACCAATAATGACGACAACATCCCCAGCAAGTATTTTTGAGTTAACTCCCACTGCATTATATGCCACACAAAGAGGTTCTGTTATAGAACCTTCTTCAAATGAAATATTTTCCGGTAAATAATGTAAAATTTCTTTTCTAACTTTGACATAATCAGCAAATCCCCCATCTGTTCCATATCCAAAGCCTAATCTATCCGGACAAAGATGATAATTGCCACTACGGCAAAATTGACAATTTCCACAAACATACGCTGCTGTTTCACAGACTACTCTATCACCTGCCTTGAAATCATTTACATTTTTTCCCACAGATTCAATTATTCCACAAAACTCATGGCCCATGATTACTGGAAAATTTACAAAATGACCATGCATGCCATGCCACATTTCTATATCGCTGCCACATATACCAGCTGCTTTAACCTTTACCAAAACATCATTTTCTCCTATTTTAGGAACAGGGACTTCAGCAATTTTTACCATATCATTTTCGAGACCATATTTCACAATACAATCCATAGATACTCTTATCTAATATAATTAATTGTTAAATATCTTTATTTATAATTACCCCAAGCTGATTATCATTTAAAAATAATTTCTTTCAGTCTGGTTCTGTAATATTTAAAATTTTCCCATGAAACATTCGGAGGAATCAGGTGGTCCGCATAGGGAAAATATCCTCCTCTTTCAATCATTTCCCCGACCCTGGCCAGTTCGCTGTGTATAGCTTTTTTATCTTTAGCCAGCTCATTTTTATCAATTCCGCCAAAAATCTGAAGTTCTGGATATTTTTTTCTGATTTCTAAAAGATTATTTCCCGCCTGAACCTCAAAAGGATACATTCCCGTTATTCCGGCCTCCAGGAAAAGAGGAATAAGCCCTGAAACATCCCCGTCAGTATCGACAATAAAATCCTTCAGGCCCTTACTTTTTAAAAAATCTATGATTCTTTTATAGCAGGGAGTCATAAACTCCCTGAATAATTTAGGACTTATAAGAGAGCCATTCTTACCTGACATATCTTCCCAGAAAAGCACACAATCTATATCTGCTTTATTTAAAATCTCTTCCGAAATCTGTATCCAGAAATCGCAAAGATAATTATTAATGCTCCTGATCAGCCCGGGTTTGTCATAATAGAATAAAAACAGGTTCTGCTCCCCTATTAAAAATCTTAAAGACCCGAAAAAACCAACAGGATCACCCAGCATGCACAGAGGGAAAGTCCTTGATTTAGCTGATTTTAAAAAGTCATCTACATTTTTGGAATATCTGTCTTTTAGCGTGTTTAAACCCAGCCGTTCCTCTTTTATTATTTCCCAGTCTCTTTCGTCCTTAACCGGATATTCCAGCCAGAAAGGCATGCTTGATCCGTCCCTGTATATTATTTTTCTTATTCCGTCTGAATCCCATAGCTCAGTTTTGTTTCCATCTTCTTTTATAATTTTTTTTGCAAATTTAGGATAAATCCAGTGATTGATTGGAAATGATGTCAGGTTATCATCAAACTTAAAATAATCATGAACATCCCTATCAAGCTCGATATCGTCAGCAAAACTAAGTATTGGCCAATGAAGCCCGGGACCGCATATTCCTTCGCCATAAGTAACTTCCTTTGACAGGCCGTGAATTTTTGGAAGGCCCTCATCATACCATCTTTTTAACGTCCCGCCCCAATAACCGAATTCCCAGTTAAGGGTTCTGTCGGCTTTTTCAAAATTTAATATTTTTAAAAATTTCTCTCTGGTTGTACTCATAATCAAACTTATTGAATTATTAATATAAAATACAATCACATCATTTAAATATATGGGCTTTCATTTCTATTATTAGCCTTATATAGATTCTGGCGTTTATAAACTCCATTAAAATTAGAGATGTACCAGTCATCCATAATGATTCACCTGATTGCTAAGTTGTGTATTAGTTTGAATGGCTAATACTTTTCTATTAATACTCCTTGTCACCATTTTATAAAAGTAGAACTGACATACCTGGTTATCTCTTTCATTGGAGTTTTGGTTACGCTGTATTTTTTGGCTCGTCTGCTATACAGAGGAGAATCCGGCGAAAGGGGAGGGGTAATTTCTACAAGAGTATTCCCCCGGAATTTTGCTTTCCACTTTATACCACCCTT
>JAMCSM010000021.1 GCA_023380915.1 Actinomycetota bacterium
AATTTATAGCTTTTTTTGTATTTTTGCTCTTACTAAATTTGTAATAATATGTGAAATTACCAGGTGCATATCTTCAACATATAAGTAATTATTGCTTGGTACAATTATTGATAAATCTGCAAGAGCTTTCATTTTACCGCCATTTGCACCTAAAAACGCTATTGCTTTTGCTTTATATTCTTTTGCTACTTTAAAAGCTTCTATGATATTTTTGGAGTTTCCACTAGCGCTGAATCCGATAACCAGATCATCCTTTTTTATCCAATTTTTTAATTGTTCTGAAAAACATAAGTCATAACTTACATCATTTGCCCAAGCTGTTATAATTGACACATTGTCATTAAGGGACATCGCTTTAAGTCTTTTATCACGTACGACAACCAGATCTTTTTCATCAGATACTAATATATGTTTTGAAAGATCATTTATGAAGTGGGATGCAGTGTTGCTATGCCCACCATTTCCCATCGTAAAAATATGATTTTCATTTTCATAAGCTTCCACAAAAAGATCTGTAGCTTTTTTTATTTCTTCAAGTGGCAGCTTTAGTAATATGTCTTTAAGCTCTCTTATGTAATTATTTATAAATTCTATTTCTTTTACTTTCATTTTAATTAATTTTTATCCCTGTTTTATATGTTTTTTTATATTTATTTACAACTTCCTTCATCTCTTCTACACCTGCAGTAATTCCTCCAGGATATTGAGTAATGCCAGTCCCCGCTAAAAGCATGACATCTGTTCCGAATTCCCGTAAATTTTCAAAAAGATTGCCAGGTTTTAATCCTCCAGAGAGTGCTGGCATTACTTTTTTAATTCCATAAATAGGCATAGTCATAATATGATTCAATGACTTTATTTCCTCAATCTTACCTCCTACCAGATATCCACCCAATATATTAGATTTAAAATAATCTCCACCCATTAATCTTGCAAACTTTACAATTACCTCCGGGCTTACCCCCTGGCCTTCTGCCCTTCCAAAAGCTTCTTTGCCGCCACAATGAGCATAAATAGGTACATTGTAGCTCTGCTCACGAAGTATTTTTAAACTGCTGAAACTAGCGGCAAAAATATTAATCATTAAAGCATTAGCTCCATTTTTTAAAGCAATCTCTGCAAATTTAATGATATTTTCTGGACCAGTAGTTAAATGAGGAGCATATAAAACTCTCTTCCCAGTTATGTCTTCTGCTTTTTTTAATGCTGTTGCAACCTTTTTCACCCTTTCTTCCAGTGGACAATAATCTGTATTAAGCATCTTTTCATCATCTTTTATAAATTGCAGTCCGCCTAACCCAAATTGGTAACACATATCAGCAACTTCATCTGCTGTAAGACCGGAAGTAGGTTTGACGATTGTACCAAGAACCGGTTCATTTTTGGAAATACCTAAATATTCCTTTGTTTTATCTAGTCCCCACCCAGGACCAGGAAAATATTTATACGCAAAATCCGGTAATTCAAAATCTACAAGTCTTGATTTTTCATAATTAACCAGAGCATGTGTTGCTCCTCCAATCATTGACAACCAGACCGAAGAAAAAGCACTTTCTTTCATATTGAAATTGATTAATGGAAAAAGTAAGCTTACAAAGCCCTTTCCTTTTTCAAATTCTTTTATTTCCAATACTTCTCCCCTGCAGCGCTCAAACAGATTTGTTGGTTTATGGTTCTTACTACTCCACTTACCAGTAGTTTCCAGTTCAGCAAGTTGTTCCGCAACCTCTTTTAAATCTTGATTTGTTTCAATATAATAAACAGCTTTTAAACTATCCTTAATTGAAGGCATTTTTTACCTTTTTTAATTTACCTTGTTAAAATATTCTTTTATCTTTTGCATGATCATATCAGTTTGCGGTATTACTATTTTTTCTAAATCGCGATTAAACGGAATCGGTGTATCCATTGCAGCTATCCTCTCAATTGGCCCATCAAGACAATCAAAAGCTTTTTCAGTTATCGCTGCACTAATTTCTGCACCAACCCCCCCTGTTTTACAATCCTCTTCAACTATGATCAACCGATTTGTTTTATTTACTGAAGTAATTATTGTCGCAATATCCATTGGAGATAGTGTTCGGAGATCAATAACCTCTGCGTCTATCCCTTCAAGTTTTAGATTATTAGCAGCTTCAACTGTATTGTGAACCATTTTTGAATAAGAAACTAATGTGATATCATTGCCTTGTTTCTTTATTTCTGCTTTTCCAAGTGGAATAGTATATTCTTCTTCCGGTATTAACCCTTTTTCATTATAAAGAAGTTTATGCTCAATAAACAAAACAGGATTATCATCTCTTATAGAAGATTTCAAAAGTCCCTTTGCGTCAAGAGGTGATGATGGCACTACCACTCTTATTCCAGGTATATGAATAAACCAGGATTCCAAGCTCTGTGAATGCTGGGCAGCATAACTTTTTCCTGCACCGCCCTGTGTCCTTATAACCAATGGAACTTTTGCGTTCCCTCCAGACATAAACCTTGTTTTAGCAACCTGATTAAAAACCTGGTCCATACATGTACCTATAAAATCAATAAACATTATTTCGGCAATTGGTCTTAAGCCTGTTAAAGCACAACCTAGGGCTGCTCCAATAATCGCAGACTCCGATATTGGAGTATCAATTACTCTTTCAGGGCCAAATTTTGTAAATAAACCCTTTGAAACTGCCATTGCACCGCCAAACAATCCGACATCCTCTCCCAGGAAAATAATATTATTATCTTTATGCATTTCTTCGGCTATCGCTTCATTTAGCGCATCTCTATATGTTATTTCTCTCAAAAAAAATTGCCTCCCCGAGTATATCTAAATCTGGCTCAACACTGTTAAACGCGTATTCCAATGCTTCGCTTATTTCTTCATCCACAGTTTTATTAATTTTTTCTATTTCAGCCATCGATATTTTAAAATTATTTATTAAACTTTTTTTAAAACATTCAATCGGGCACTTTTTTATCCAAATCTGTTCCTCTTCTTTAGTTCTATAAGGTTTATGATCGCTTGCACCATGGCCCATGAAGCGGTATGTCTTACACTCTATAAGTGCCGGTCCTTTATTCTGCCTTGTATTATTAATTAATTCCCTTGTTTTATCATAAACATCCATGACATCCATACCATCGGCAATTATTCCAGTTATTCCATAAGCTTTAGCTCTGTCAGCAATATCAGGGGTTGCCGATACCCTATGATAAAGAGTAGATAAGCCATAAAGATTATTTTCACATACAAAAATTACCGGCAGCTTAAAAGCAGCAGCAAAATTCAAAGATTCATGAAATGTACCTTGATTTGAAGCAGCATCACCAAAAAAACATACACATACCTGCTTTGTGTTTCTGTATTTTATAGAAATCCCGGCTCCAACCGATATCGGTAAACCAGCTCCAACTATTCCGTTTGCTCCCAGATTGCCTACTTTCAGGTCTGCTATATGCATAGATCCGCCCAACCCCCGGCAATAACCAGTATCTTTTCCCAAAATTTCAGCAAAAATTTTTTTTAATTCCCCGCCTTTAGCCAGACAATGCCCATGGCCTCTATGCGTACTAATAATATAATCATCTTTACTTAGGTTTGCACAAACCCCTGCAGCTACAGCTTCTTCCCCGATATATAAGTGTGGCGACATACCAAACAGTTGACCATGTGTATACAATTCATAAATTTTTTCTTCCATTTTTCTAATTGACAGCATCTGATGATAAAATGACATCAATAATTCTCTTGGATATTTTTTAATCTCGGTAATTATTTTCTTATTGTTTGAAACCATATATTCTAAAATAATACAAAAATAATTTTAATTTATTTACAATATCAATATTATTCAGTTAAAATATTGATTATATTGAAAAATTATGTAAAATATAATACAAATGATTAAATGTGTCAAGTATTTTAAACAAATTAGCTTTAATAATTTAATAGTGTTATTTTAATTTATAAAACAATAATAATTTCTTAAATTTTGGCTTTATGATTATCTATATTTAAGGTAATATTTTAATATTGTCTAGAATTTGAAATATAAATTATAAAAAATATAAAAATTTCAAAAAAATTGTTTAATTTAATAAATACTGTTATAAATTTTAAATACCCTATTTTTTAGATTGTAATTTGAGTTTGAATTTTCTATAGGTTTTACTTTTAGGAGGATAAATTATATGAAAAGCTTGGAAAGAAGAAAAAATATTATAGATATATTGAAACAACATGGAGAAATTAAAGTAAAAGAAATTTCAAAAATTCTTGGAGAGAAGGAAAATAATATAAGAAGAGATATCAGAATTTTAAGAGATATGGAACTATTATCTAAAACATATGGCGGAATAAAAGCACTTAGCGAAGATAATTTTATTGAGAAATTTTTTTATAATGAAATTAATAACAATTTTGAGAAAGAATTAATTGCACAAAAAGCACTTGAATATATAAAGGAAAATGAATCTATTTTTTTAGGATCCGGTACTACTGTTTTTAAACTTGCCGAGGTTTTAAATCAATACAACTATCCATTAAATATAGTAACAATTTCATTGCCGATTGCAACTTTGCTAGCTAAAAAGAATAACTTTAATTTGATATTCATTGGCGGTACTTTAATAAGAGAAAATTTTTCTTTCGAAGGATCTATGGTCGAACAATTTTTGAATTATTTTAATATAGATAAAGCTTTCATAGGGGTAAGAGGATTTAGCTATGACCATGGTTTTACAATTCCTGCAATAGAGCAAGCTACAATGTTAAAGGCTCTTGCAAAATTATCAGAGGAAATAATTGTTTTGGTAGATCATACAAAATTTTTAAAAAAATGTCTGGTTATTCTTTCAACATTTACTGATGAGTTAATTAAAAATAAAATTAAGAAAGTAATTACTGATAAAGGTACACCAACTAAAGATATTGAAAGACTAAGAACGGAAGGTACAGAAGTCATTATAGTTTAATTAAATAAACCTTCGGTTAAGTCACACAATCTCTTAAGAGAGTGTTTGATTTAAGATATTGAACTGCATTTAATAATATAAGTTTCTTTTTTTCACCGGAAAATTAATTGTAGAGTTTTTGTATGAATGATAATAAATATTTTGATATCGTAGGTTTTGGTATTACTACACTGGATTATGTTTGTTTAGTTGACAGAATTTCAACTTATGGTAAACAGGCAAACATTAGCGATGTTAAATTCCTTGGTGGCGGGGTAGCCTCAACAGCACTTGTTACTATTCAAAGACTTGGCAGCAATACTGCATTATATACAGTACTTGGAAGAGATTGCCTTGCAAAAGAAATATTAAAAGGACTTAAGGAGGAGGGGATAGACTGTAGTTTTATTGATTACAATAAGGATACTCTTTCAACCTTTAGCTTTATTCAAGTTAATAAAAAGTTAGGAAAACGTGCTATTGCTTATTATTCCGGCTCCGGGAGTTTATTAAAATTTAATGATAAAGTAAAAAATATGATAAAGAAAGGAAAATTTTTACTTTTAGACGGTATGTCTCCAAAGGAAAATTTAAAAGCTGCGGTATTTGCACATGAAAATAACGTAAAAATAATGCTAGATGCACATATTGTGCTTGATGGGACGGATGAACTTTTAAAAAGTGTTGATTATCTGATTACTTCTGAATCTTTTTTATATGAGTATACAAAAAATAAAAATATTGAAAGTGGACTTAAAAAACTTTATAGAAATTATAAGCC
>JAMCSM010000022.1 GCA_023380915.1 Actinomycetota bacterium
GATTACAGAATTTTGTGTTTGAAGTTTTCCTCTGCTGATAACGGGCCTTACTGCCAGGATTATTCCACCTATAATTCCAAGGATTAAAAGCATAGCCAGCAATATTAATGAACACATTGCGGCCTTGCTATTTGGAGCTCCAAGGGCAACCATTAGAAAAACCAGTGAATTTTCCCTTATGCCTGTACCGCCTATGGATATGGGCAGCATTGCAATTGTTGCAACTACCGGGACTATGAATATGAATGATGGAAGTGAAAGTGTAATACCAAGTGATTTTGCTGCGAGAAAATAATTTATTATTACTGCAAATTGCAATGCAAGGCTGCATAAAAGAGAAAGAGCTAATGCCATTTTATATTTTTTAAAACTCTGGAAAGTATGATATACCTCTTTGAGTCTTTCTCTTATCCGGTGCAAGAACTTTATCCTGTCTATTAATTTATGCAGTCTTAAAACTGAGGGATTCAAAATCAGGAAAGCAAGTATCAAGCAAACTATAAAAAAAATTACAATAGGAATAATATAAGATTTTGTTCCAACAGTCGAAAAGCCAAGAAGTAATGCAATTATTGCATAAATTGCAGCACTTATTACACCTGAAAATCTGTCAATTACTATTACGCATACTGATTTCCCGATAGGCAAATCTGCTTTTTTGGAAATATCGTAACTTCTGAATACGTCTCCTCCGATGCTTGTAGGAAGGAAATTGTTAAAAAATGAACCTATCAGAAAAGAAGAAGAAAGATATGGCTGTGAGATCTTTACTCCCTGTGTCTTTAATAAAATCTGCCATCTGACTGCAGAGAGCCAGATCCCGAAAATATGCATTGAAGCAGATGCCAGGAGAAATGGTACGCTAATGGTTTTTATAATTTCAACGATTGTTTTAAGATCTTTAAATTGTGATTTTACAAGATAAGCTATGAGGCCTACGCTGATTAATATTCTTAATGCAGTAAATAATTTTTTCTTATTTTTATTATAAAATAATTTAATCTTCCTTTTTGAACTGTTATTTTTTTCCATATCTTTAGAATATAAAAATAAGTAATTTAATGAAAATTTTTGTCAATAATGATTTTTTAAGTCCATTCTTCTTTTATTTCGGGGTTTTTCATTTATCAGATCTTTATATATCTGAATAAAATTTGAGAAGGTATTATCCCATGTGAACTTACCCAAGACTCTTGCTCTTGAAAGATCGCCGATTCTTTTAGCCTCTTTTTCGTTTTCAAGCAATGATACCAGCTTCTCTATAAATGATTCTTTATTATTGTATTCTGCATATACTCCGGTTTCACCAAGGATTTCTCTGTTTGTATCTGTATCAAAAACGACGCAGGGAAGCCCCACCGCCATATAGCCAAAGAGCTTTCCGTTGGCTTCGGTGAGTGAAAGCTTGAGTGAGACGCCTATATCACCGATATTTAAATATACTGGGATATCCTCATGGCTTACCTTTCCTGTAAAAGTCACATAACCCTGGATGTTTTGTTCTTTCGCCATGCTTTCATAATATCCGACATTGGGGAAACCGACTATTAAGAAATGAACATTTTTATATCTTTTTATAATGTCATAGATTGAATTTATCAATATCTCAATACCCTGGTATTTTGTCAGAATCCCGGCATAAACTACAATTTTCTTTCCGGGAGGCAATTTCAATTTTTCTTTCAATTCAGCTGTGTCATAACCGGGATGGAATGAATCGGTGTTTGTGCCTTCTACAAAACTGATAACTTTATCTGGATCAGTTTTAAAATTATTTAAAAAATATTCTTTTGCTTTTGTGGAGCTGAAAATTATTTTCTGCGGCCATTTGTTAATGGTATTTTCAAGCCATTTATTGAATTTATAAGAGAAGCTGTTTTTCTTCATGAAACCGTGATCCAGCATCTCGCCAACCATGCTTCCCTGATAATCGGCTACAAGGGGTTTTCTTATGAAAAATTGTACTATTTTTCCTGCAAAAACACCTTCATGAAGATGAGCATGGATAATATCAGGTTTAAATCTTAAAGCTATTTTTAATGCTTTGATTGCGAGAAGAATATCAAGGTAGTATTTATGTTTGGAAGGTCCTGCTTCAAGCTTTTTATACCATGGAATATTCAGGATTCTTTCAATGTCCACACCTTCTATATTTCTTCCAACATGATACGTTACAAGTTTTACTTTGATTTCTCTCCTGGTTAAGGACCGTATTTCTTCAAGAATTTTTACATGACAGCCCCTGTCTGCAAAAAATGGAGTTGGAGCTATCATAAGGACTTTTATGTTGCTATTTGCTTCTGCAACCATAGTATTCATAATTTAATATATCCATTTTCCACATACCATTTTGCTGTTAAGTGGATTCCTTTTTTTAAGTCATATTTTGGGCAGTAACCCAGCATCCTTTTTGCCTTTTCTATACTGAATGCCCTGCTTTTTTTATAGAAAGCCATCCTTCTCCTGTAAATAGGGGGCTCTTTCTTTATTTTCAATTTATTATATAAAAATTCTATGGTTGCAGAAGCAAGTTCAAAAGGCAGGTATGGCAGGTGAATCTTCGGCCGCGGCACCCTGAATTCTTCAGCTATCAGTGCTGAAAGTTCATTTAAGGTAAGATATTTTTCACCTCCTATGATGAATACCTCACCGACTGCTTCTTTTTTTCGTGCGCAAAGCAAGAATGCATCAACAAGATCATCGATATAAACCATATGGAATAAGGCTCTTCCGTTTCCAAAAAGAATGAATTTTCTTTTTGCAATCATCCTGAACATTTTCAGAAGTCTCATATCTCCCGGTCCGTAAATTGCACATGGCCTTATAATTGAAGCTGGAAGATTTTTATCATGGACATATTTTAAGACTTCGTTTTCGGCAGCACATTTTGATTTTTGATAAACATCCCCGGGGCAGACGGCTGTATTTTCGTCTGCCGGAGGATTTTTGACCGAGCTGACAAGGCCTATGGTACTGCAATAAACAAGTTGTGAAATCCCATACTCCGCAGAGGCATCAAGAATGTTTTTTGTGCCATTAAAATTTACATCCCGGTATTCTTTGTCTGGAAGATTCGACTGTCTGTAGGCTGCAGCGATATGAAACACCCAATCCGTCCCTTTGACTGCCTCAAATACTTTTTCCCTGTCTGTAATGTCTCCTGTTACAATTTCCACACCCCATTTTACCAGTTCTGCAGTATTTGAGGTCTTTCTTGCAAGGACTCTTACAACATATTTTTCTTCTATTAATTTTTTTACAAGGTGACTGCCAGCAAAACCTGTTCCACCTGTTACAAGTACTTTCATAAATAATTTCTAAAAATTTTTTAAATAATTATTTTGTTGCCATATTATCTTTTAGGAAAGCTTTTAAATATTCACGCGGTATTCCTGCTACGGTTTCCCTCCAGATTCTATCACAACTACTGCATGGATTTAAGTCTGCAATATCTTTGTTTTTAAATTTGCTCCTTATTTCTGTCAGGGCCTCATTATTGAATATGTCCTTTATTGAATCTTTGTTTACATCACCAACCGGGATTTCTCCGGTGAAATCTTGTGGGCAAAGATAAACGAGCCCATTATAAAAGATTGTCAGTGAATACCACGGAAATGTGCATGGAATGAGCCTGGATTTTTCCCTGTTTATTTTTTTTATTCCCTCAATTTCAAGAAGTCCTCCCCAGTTATGAGGAGTTCTGATTACAAGCTTATCCAGGGGCAGGTTATCAAAATTTTTTATGAATTCACTTTTTTGTTTTTGAAATTCTTTCACGGAAAGATTTTCATCGAATTCCATTACCTGTATTATAGTTGAAGGTATCGGTGAATTGAGTTCCTTTTTAATTTTTAAAAAATCAATTATATTGTTTAAGGTAACTTCAAATGTTGCATTAATCCTGTTTTTTTCGTATGTTTTTTTAGAGTATCCATCCACAGAAAAAGAGATTAAATTTAAGCCCGCTTTTATAAGTTCACGGCTTAAATTTTCATTCAGGAGTGTCGCATTGGTGTGTATTCTTGTTTTGATCCCGTTAATGTTTGCATACCTGACCATATCAACTATTTTTGGATTGAGAAGTGGTTCACCCCTGTGAAACAAGTTTATGTCAAATGCATAATCTTTAATTTGGTCGATAATCTTTTTATACAGGTCAAAATCCATATCTCCTTTTAACCCGGGATCTATATCTTTATTGACACAAAGCCTGCACTCAAGGTTGCACCTTGACGAGGTCTCTATCCATAGCCTTATCGGCATGTAGCTGCACTTTCTTTTTTTAAAGATATAAGAAAGATAAATTTTTGGCAGGATAAAAAAATGCTTTATATTTTTCATTTATAAACAGGAATTTGTCATTACTGATTTATTTCTGGTGATATTTTAATTAAAAATTATTATTTATCTACTATTTCTTTTATAACATAAGTAGATTTATCAGTTCCTTCATGATATGTTCGCATCATAATCTCTCCAAGCAAACCCATGGTTATCAGCTGCACACCTATGAATATCATAAAAATTGAAAGAATAAACAATGGCCTTTCAGAAAGGGGGGTATTAAAAAATAGTCTCATAATTATCATATAAATTGTCAGCACCAGACCCACAAAGCTGGTAAAAATACCAAGCAGTCCAAAAATCTGCATAGGTTTTTTCGAATAAGTAAGAAGAAATTTAATTGTGATAATATCAAGCATCACCCTTATGGTTCTCGATAAACCGTATTTTGCCTTTCCGAATTTTCTGGCGCGGTGATTTACCGGTATTTCGGCAACTTTTATTCCCATCCAGCTTGCAATGGCGGGAATGTATCTGTGCATTTCACCATATAATTCTATATTGTCAAGAATTTCTTTTTTATAAGCCTTTAGCGTACATCCGTAATCATGGAGCGGGACTCCGAATAATGAAGAAATCAATTTATTTGCAACCAGTGATGGAAATCTTCTGGAGACCATCTTATCCTGCCTGTTTATTCTCCAGCCGCTTACAATATCAAAACCTTCTTCCATCTTGCTTATTAATTTTGGTATGTCTTCCGGATCATTTTGCAGGTCTGCATCAAGGGTAACAACTATCCGGCCGCTTGCATATTCGAAGCCTGCCCTCATTGCAGCTGTCTGCCCGAAGTTTCTCCGGAATTTTATTATTTTAAAATTTTTATTTTTCTCATGGATTTCGAGAAGTTCCCGGTATGTATTATCCCTGCTGCCATCATCGATTAAAATTACTTCGTAACTTTTACCAAGATTTGAAAGGGCCAATTCCAGGCTTTTATATAGAGGTTCAATGCTTTCTTCTTCATTGTATACGGGTATGACTATTGAAAGATCAAGATCCGGGGAATTATTTTTTTTTAAACAATTGTTATTTTTATTGTAATTCATGGTGCATGACTATTTGGACCTTAAGATTGTTAATCAATCTTCAAATAATTTATTTTGTTTCCCGGTTTCCATGTACCAGGCTACAAATTTTCTTATACCCCCTTCGATATCTGTTTCAGGGCTATATTTTAACATTTTCTTTGCTTTTAATATATCTGCGCAGGTTTTAAAAACATCACCCTGCTGATAGCCGGAATAATTAAGAAGCGCCTTTTTATTTGTAATTTTTTCTATTATTGAAATCAGTTCTGACAGCCTCACAGGTTTTGAATTGCCAAGATTTATAATTTCGAATCCTTTTATATTTTCCAGATTGCCTGTCATAACATTTATAATGTCATCAATGTATGTATAATCCCTTGATGAATTGCCATCGCCGAATACGTCAATTTTTTGCTCCTTTAAGATCTGTCTTGTGAACTTATGTATTGCCATTTCGGGGCGCTGGCGGGGGCCGTAGACTGTGAAGAATCTGTAGCAGTAAATTGACATCTTAAATAAATAACTATAAGTATAGCAAATCAATTCCCCGGCCTTTTTTGTGGCAGCGTATGGTGATATCGGATGGTCCACATTGTCATCTTCAGAAAAGGGGATTTTTGTATTTCCGCCGTAAACTGAAGAAGATGATGCAAATATAAATTTTGAAATGTCGTAACGCCTGCATTTATCAAGAAGATTAATAGTTCCCTGCACATTTACAGCTTCATACAAAAGCGCATTTTCAATCGAAGGCCTGACACCTGCCCTTGCTGCCAGATGAATTACAAGATCAATTTTATTTTTTGAAAATACCTCTTCTAATTTCGGCAGGTCCAATATATCGCAATTATAAAGAACAAAATTTTTTTCGTTTATAAGTTTGCTGATGTTTCGTTCTTTAATAAGGGGATTATAATAATTGTTAAAATTATCGATACAGATAACTTTATGTCCTAAGTCAACAGCTTTTTCACAGAAGTTTGAGCCTATAAAACCTGCCCCGCCTGTCACCAAAATATCCATACTTGTTTGAAAATCCTGTTTTTGTTTTGTTTTTATTAATGATAAAATTCCGTTTTTTTATTATGAATTAATAATTTATAATATATAAAAATAAATAGCAATTATTATGATTTAAAATTTAATTCCAAGTGCAGGCTGTTCAATGGCAGATGGTTATGAAAATTCGAATATCAAAAACAGGAATACCTGGTTTGTAATTTATTTTAAAAACTGGAAAAATATTCTTACTTTTATTTTTTTAATTCTTATCGCTGCAGCAGGTTTTTTTTTAAGAATCAGGAATCTGGGGTATCTTTCGTTCTGGGGAGATGATGGTCACACAGTAACAGGTACTTTGAGCATATTGAGGCATGGTTATCCGCTTCTTCCTTCGGGCTACGTATTGTTCCATAGTATTCTTGATTATTATTTCAATGTTATACCGGTCCTGATTTTCGGAGCAACAGAATTTGCATTCAGGATAACAAATGTATTTTTCGGCATTTCGACGATTATTTTGATTTATTTTGCCGGAAAGGAATTTGCAAATAAATTTGTAGGATTCCTGGCAGCCTTTTTGCTAAGCTTTTCCACATGGTATGTGCAGTTTTCAAGGGAGGCAAGATATTTTGCCGCGCTGCAATTTTTCTTTCTTATTTCGGTTTATTTCTTTTATGAGGGATTTATAAAAGATAAAAAACCTTTCAGGGTTCTGGCGGCAATTTTTTTTGTTTTAACCCCTCTTGTCCATGGTATAGGCTTTACATTAATTCTGAGCTTTATCCCCCTTTTATTTTTAAAAGGGAGAAAATTTTTTAAAAAAACTATTTTGGTTCCTTTTGCGGTTATTGTCTTCTTTAATGGTCTCCAGATAGTAAACCAGGTTTTTTTCTGGAAGGTCGGCAGGAGCTTTTATGCTTCGGGAAGCGGAATCAGGGCTCTCGTTAAAGCTTATTTCAGACCTCCGGACCCTTATTATTTTAAAATTCTTTCAATTATGTTTCCGAAAATGTTTGGTATGTTTATTGCCGGGATTATTATTTTTATTGCATTTTCGGCATTTTTATCGATTAGAAAGAACCAGGGTTTTATGAATTTATATCTTAATGAAAATACCCTGGTTGCCGGAAGATTAAAATTGCCATTTAATTTGATGATGATTTATATCATATTTGTTCTGACGCTAACCATTATTTCTTTTGGACAGATGTATAATCAGCAGCGTTATATGTATTTCCTGATGCCTCTTTTTGTGCTTATATTTTCCTATATTGTATTTATGTCAGGTTTTACAATTTCAAAATTGGTTAAAACTGTATTTGACAGGTTTGCAAAGGGAAAGATCACTACAGGTGTCTTTAATGTAATTTTAATTATTGTTTTTCTTTTGGTCTCATTTTTTACCCTGAGCGGTATAAATTTAAAAGAAGTTTATGCTATCCCGTTCATAAAGCACAGCGACAATTTGAATACGAATTATTCAATTTCCACAACAATGACTTATCACTGGGATGCTGCGGCAACAGGCAAATATGTGGCAGAGCATCTTGGTAGGGGTGATATTGTCATTACTACAGATATATATAACTCCTATCCATATACGGGAAAAGTTGATTACTGGCTGTGGACCGGAAACCTTGTCTCCTGGCAGCCCTATCATACATCCGGCAGTGAAATCCGTGATGATACCTATGGTGTTGTCGTAATAAGGGATATATTCAAATTCATGGATGTTTTAAATTCAAATTATGATAAAAATATATGGGTTATATGCTCGTCCTCATTGGTGCATCCCGATCATGTCGACCCGATATTCAGGCAATTCTTTGACGAAAAAACTGAAAATCTTGTCCTTACGGGAAGAGACAATGTATCTCGCTTATATTATTTTTCCAAAAGCGCAAATAGAAATAGAATTTCAATTACCGATTTTATTCCTGCAAATGAAAATAATACTGTTAAACCTGATGATATGGGAGGGATTTCCCTTGATTTTACAAACCCTGAGAGCGGGAATTTTTTAATTACAGGGTGGGCAAAGGTCGAAAACGGTCTTGGTACGTGGGGCCTGGATGGCAGATCAATTCTGTATGTGAATCCCGGCAATTCCTCTATTGATGTGAGCAAGAGCGGAATTCTGGAAATTTATGCAAAACCGCTCCCGCACCCTGAGCTTATACAGAATATGGAAGTACATGTAAATGGAAATGATACCGGTAAAATTCAGCTTGCCGATAAAAACAGTTTTGCCAGGTATTTTCTCATGATGAATCCCGGTGCCCTTGAAAATGGTGTAAATGTTATTGAATTTAAATATGATTACAGCTTCACACCGCTTGAATTGGGATTGGGAAGCGACAGCAGGGACCTGGCCGTAATGTTTAAAAAAATTTCGATAAAAAATCTGGAGTAAAATCCAGATTTCAATAGTTCGATATTATTATCATTAATTTAAATGTTCATTTTCCCACTAATGAACTAGCAGTTTTTGAATACACAGGATTTTAAGAATTAGGAAGAATTTATTATTCTGTGATGAATAAATGGAAATAAATAGGCCTACCTTAAGATAGTTGTTGTAATTAATTTTTATTTGCTAAAAAAAATATTAAATTTATAATATTTGCTATTTATGATAATAATTTTTTTGAAATAGTTAGAGAGGCTGAACTGAGTTGGAATCGAATAAAAAGAAAAAGAAAGCCATTATTATAATAATATCTGTTCTTGCAGCTGTCATAATTATTTCGGGTGCAGGATTGGGAGTAAAAGTTTACCTTCAGAATAAAAAGCTGCAGGAGGAAAAACAAAAAATAGCGCTGGAAGAGGAAAGATATTCTGCGCAGAATTTTAATGATAAAAGTTCAAACTATGTAAAAGTACCCGAAAACACCGAATTTTCCCCCGGCCAGATTATAAGTTTTGAAATTTTCTATAAAAATACCGGTTTGTTTGAGGTAAAAGATTTTGAAATAAATACGAACATTCCTGAAAACTGTAAAATTGTAGAGGACAGTCTTAAAAATTACTCTTACAAAATAGAAAGCGGTAATTTAGCAGTTAAAATTGGAAATCTTGGAATAGGAAGCAGCGGAAGTTTAATTTTAGCTTACAGGGTAAATTTCGGTCTGGGCAATGATACTATAATTCCGGTTCCCAATATCAAATTCAACTATGTTAAAGAATCAGCACTTCTGGGGAAAAAAGACAATTTTGTATATGAGATTAACCAGAATGGAAAATTTACTGTTAAAAGCAGCCCTGATTTCAGCAGGTCGGTAATTCTTATTGATGGTGCAAAAGAGGATCCTAACAGGATAAGTTATGGAGATAAGATAATATATAAATTGTATTTTTATAACAATGGTGATGAAGAAGCCAAAGATGTTGAGGTAACAGTTAAAAATCTGGATAACCTGATTATTTCAAAAGAAGAAAATAAAGATTTCAATATAGGCTCCAATAGTGCAGCATTAAAACTTGAAGCACTTGGCATCGGTGAGGTTAAATCTTTTTATCTTTATACGCAGGTGGATAGCAAGGCTCAAAACAATATGATTATTCAGCCTGTGATGGAAATAAAATATAACGGGAAAATTATTGAGGCTAAAGCACCGCAAAGCATTGTAAAATTGTATCCTTCATTTGAAAAGTCGGCTTTAAAAATTACAGCTGTGGGGGGAAGCGCTTATTCCGGAGATATAGTTAATGCAAATATAAGTATTACGAATACAGGAAACATAGAAGCAAACAATGTGATAATAAAAATTGTTCTTTCAAATTTACTTTCATTAAATCAGGGCGAACTTTCATGGAATATCCCAAAATTAGCTGTCGGGAAGACAGCAAGTTTTAATACCAGCTTAAAAATTTCTGATAATATAACCAAGGACACTACTGCAACGGCAAGACTGCAAATTTCTTCGGATGAAATTACCGGCCCGGTAATTATCACTTCAGGCATAGCGGTTTCAGGAGAAAAGCCCTTTACAAGCGGTTACATCCCCATAGTGGCAATTCATGGAGTCGACCAGAACCCTGCAGGAGCCTATGAGATGAGTACAGCAGAATTCGATTATCTTTGCGGTACCTTAAAAGCAGCAGGATATAAAACCATAACTTTTATGGATTTGCTGAATTATCTTGACAGGGGTAAAAAACTGCCCGAAAAGCCTGTCATAATTTCTTCGGATGATGGATATCAAAATGTTTATACTTATGCTTTCCCCATATTACAAAAATACGGTTATAAAATGACCGTTTTCCTGGTCACAGGTCTTATTGGAAATTCTGATGCGGACAGGAGAATAAATGAATTCGACCGGGGTAAAGCCGGAATTCCAACAAGAGCCATGCTTATCTGGCCGGAAATCGGGGCAATGAGCAGATATGGAATAGAATTTATGTCTCATACGGTTTCTCATCAGCATCTGGGGGACCTCTCTACAGAGGAAGCCCTTTTTGAGATGACACAATCAAGGATAGATATAGAATCGCACCTTAAAAGACCCGTGCCTTTTCTGGCATGGCCTTATGGTAACTATTCGATTGTAGACGTAAACTTGCTGGGTCAGGCAGGATACCGGGGTGCAGTCAGGTATTCCGGCGGAATAGAAGATGTAAGGACTTTAAATATATATGGAATAAAAAGGGTTCCAATTTTCAGTTATACTTCAACAGCTGACTATGCAGCTTTACTGGGCCTTAAATAGAAATGATAAATCATAGGAAAAAAATATTTTCTATTATTTTGCAATGGGAACAGATGCTCTATTTTTAGTATTCCTGTAAATACTGCAATAACCTGTCTATGGTAGAAATATTTAAAATGATGTTATAATATTGCATAAATTATGATTCAAGATTTAGTTTAAAATGAGAACTTTTTTAATAATTTTTTCTTTCATAAATACTTTTTTGTATCTGTTGTTTTATTCTTATTATGACAACATTTTTGATGTTTTCGGCAATGCGAATACTTCATCGGGAGGTTTGATTTTTTTAAAAATAGTAATTCTTATAATAATAGGCTTTCTTATTAGTCTTATAGTTTTACTATTTCTCAGAATAAATTTAGAAAAGAGTTTTTTTGACTATAAATTGTTTCTAATTGCAGGAATTCTGCCTTTTATTTTTCTTATTCTTTCTCAGGGAAGCATAACGGATTTTGTTATAATGAAATTTTTTCATGCAAGCAAGCAGGCAAGCGAGATGGCTTTTTATTTCTTCTCGAGACAAATTATTTGGTCGCTATGGCTGGGATTTGCTGCAGGTGCATCTGTTAGAATTGCCTTCAAGAAAAAACTGAAACATGGCATAAATTATTATCTGATAGATAATACCGAGCAAAAGAAACTGTTCCGATAATTACTTTACCTGGTATAAGAATGCTGCTCCCCAATCAGCCCCCGGAATATTTGTAATTCTTGTCTGATTAGAACCGTCAGCATTCATTATAAAGATTTCTTCATTTCCCTCAACCACCTGATCATAAGCTATAAACTTGTCATCCGGAGAAAAACATGGAAGTCCTGCACCTTCCGGGCTGTCTGTTAGCTGAACTAAATTTCCCCCATCGCTGTCTATCATATAAACATCGGGTTTTTTATTGCCGGAATATCCCATAAATACTATTTTTTTGCCGTCCATTGACATTTTGGGCACCCTGTAGTTCCCGCCTGGTTTGGAGATTTTTTTGAGATTCTGACCATCGTAATCAATAATATTGATGCCTCCTTCTCCGGAACTTCCAACTTCAAAAAGGACTTTATATTCAAATGGATGTGCAGAAGGATGCCAGTTATCAATACCTGGTGTAAGGGTTAATCTATGGATATCGGTTCCATCACTGTTCATCCTGTATATTTCCCAGTTATTATCAACAGACATTTCAAAGAATATGTATCTGCCATCAAAAGACCACGATGGGAAACCATGTCTTGCAGGTTCAAATGTTATTTGTTTTTTATTTTTACCGTCCCAGTCCATAACTATTATCTGCCAATTTCCTTTTACATCAGCAGAATAAGCAATTTTCTTACCATCAGGAGATACTGCAGGATACTGGTCGGTCCCGGGATCATTTGTTAGCTGGGTAAGCTCAGAACCGTCCAGGTTCATGCTGAAAATGTCTTCATTGCCGGTTTTGTTTGATACAAAAACAATTTTCTTTATTGCATAATCTTTATTTGTATCGGGTGGTGTAACATTTTCCAGGGATGCTTTGGTCACAGCCCAACCCGTTACTTCTATTGAGCCGGTACCAAACACAGCATTTACGGAAACCATTGAGTTTAATACTTTTGCATTTCCTTCTATTATTATATTTTTGGTAATATATTGATAAGTCCCGTTTGGTGAATATGCATAAACATAAATTTTATGCGATGAACCTGCTTCCAGGGCACTTGCATCAAAGTTAATGGAATAGCCGCTGTTATTATAATTTGCATTACCCAGAGCATTTCCTACATCTGTTCTTTCCAGACCATATGCAGCTACCCCAATTAATTTGCCAAAGTTCCGTGGACCGTCAACATATACCTCAACCTTGTCTATACCTGTATTCCCAGCAGCGCTTGTATCAGCTGCCCATCCTGATATTGTAAGTTCTTTTAATGAGCCTGAAGAAATAACCGAATTATCTGTAATACTATCAAGGGACATCCTTATGCCTGATGCAACAGTGGGATTTCCCGGAACAGTTATTTCCTGCTTTGCATATTCCCATCCATAGGCAGGAATGAAAGTGTAAATGTACAGATTATGAGTTGTACCGGGTTCAAAATTAAAATTTTTGTTCTCAACTTTTAACTGAAAACCTGAATTTTCCAGATTTTTCCCGTATATCGCCTCAGCATCTTTTGAAGGCTGGTTAATCCTGGCTTGTCCTAGAAATATTCCGGCAGCCCTATCGCCATCAAGGTATATTTCTATATCCGTTATATTTTTTGAAGGTTCAGCTGTTGTCCCGGTAGAAGTCTCCGCCGAGGTTTCGGGTACGGAAACCCCTGTAGTCTCAACAATTGTTTCACCGGCAGTTGTTGTTTCAGATTGAGATTCTTGTGTGGATTCTGACGAACCTTTTTTGCTGTTTACCGTTTTTTTCACAAGCATTACACTAAAAAAAATAGCAACAGACGCAAATAATATTATGAGAATTACTGTTACAACCTTCATCTTTTATAAAACATTCTTTCTTAATTTTATTCTTTATTAAATGATTTATTGTTTCCTTGTTTATATGTTGTTATATTATCAAATATAAAATCGGATTATTCAATGTTGCTGATTTGAATTTTCCCCAGATTTGATATTTGTTGATTTTTAATGCTGTGTAAATATATAATAAAACAAGTTTTTAAGCAAACTTTCAATTTCTTAAAATCTTTACAGACTGAAAAACTAATGACAAAAAATAATTATGCCCGTAAAATTCTCGTAATCGGCATGAGCCCGCTCCCCTTTGAAAATAACAAAAAAGTTTATGGAACAGGTATAAGGACATGGCAATTTATCCAGCCTCTTCTTGAAAACGGCCACAAGCTTTGTGTCTGTAATTATGCAATACCTTCCGCATATCCGGGAGAATTCAAAACCGTATATCAGTCCGGTTATTCCAGGAAAAATACTGGTAAAAATAATAATGAACACAACAAAGATTATATGTTTGAATATAATGTTTTTACCGGAGAAGATTTTGGAAACATTGAAATTCTTAAAGATATTTATATGAGATTTGAACCCGATTGCATCATAGGATGTAGTTTTTATCCATCTTACATTGCTTCAAAAATTATAAATATCACCAACAAGCACGGTAATAATTATAAGGCAGTCCCTTTCTGGGCAGATCTTTTTGGCCATGTAATGGCTGAAGCGCAAGTGAGAGCTTTTATGGATAACGATGATAGCTGCCTTTTCCATTACTGGAACAGCGAATACAACATCATAACCGCTGCCGATGTTTTTTCATGTGTTTCCAGCAGGCAGGAATTTGCTTTGATAGGAGAGCTGGGACTTGCAGGAAGACTGAATAAATTTACTTCCGGATATAATTTTACGAATACCGTACCATGCGGGATGCCGCTCGAAGAATTCGAACATAAAAAAAATGTCATAAGAGGAAAAAACGGAGTTAAGGAAAATGACTTTATCGTATTATGGACGGGAGGTTATAATACCTGGACTGATGTAGATACTTTATTTAAAGGGCTGTTGCTGACGATGGAGAAAAACCCCAAAATCAAGTTTGTTTCAACAGGCGGAGAAATACCCGAACAGGACCTGAAAACTTACCCGGCTTTTTTATCCATGATAAGCGGGTCAAACTTCAAAGATAATTTCATAATGAGAGGCTGGATTGCCGGTGAGGAAGTACCCAATTATTACTTTGAGTCCGATGCCGGTATCAACATCGATAAGGATATTTATGAAGTGAAACTAGGCAGTAAGAGCAGGATTCTGGACTGGATGAGGGCAGGTCTTTGTGTACTGTCATCGAATGTTTGTGAGCTGACAGAGATAATCGAAAGAGAAAAGATTGGATATACATTTAAGCCGGGGAACAGTGAAGATCTTGCCGAAAAAATTTTATTTCTTGCGAGTCACAAAGATATTGTAAGACAAACAGGCTTAGAGGGTAAAGAATTTGGCATGAACCAGTATAATTTTGCAAAAACTACACAAAAATTGCAGGATTGGGTTGAAAGCCCCGAATTTGCTCCGGATAAAGGCATGGAAAGAAAAATTTTTTTTGATAGGGAAGAAGCATTGAAAAACATGGACGCAATAGTCAACCGCCAGAAATGGATGATAATGGAAAGAGATAAAAGAATTACGGAGCTCGAAGGGATAATCAAAAAGGGTTTTGTTTACAGGATTTACAATTATTTGAGAATAGCCAGAAGAAAAATATTTAAATAGTTTGGAATAATTTCTATTATCAATATGCAAAAACAAAAATCTGCCGGCACACTTATAGTAATAGTGACATTCAATAGTGAAGAATTTATAGAACGATGCCTGGATTCGATTTTAACTTCCGATTATAAAGACTGGTTTTTAATAATTATAGATAACAATTCAAAAGACCAAACTGTTTCCAGGATCAGGGATTTTACACTAAGAGAAAAGGGTATCGACAATAAAAATTTTAAACTGGTAAAACTGAATAAAAATATTGGTTTTTCAGCAGCCGTGGACTATGCTGTATTTGATACAGATATTACAGATAATTCTTCCAAACATAAAAATTTTAAATATCTTGTTCTCGTAAATCCCGATTTGCGTCTGGAAAAAAATTCCTTGGGTAATTTGCTCCAGCCTTTTTACATTGCAGATTCAGAAAAAAATGAAATAGGTGTGGTTGGCGGGCTTATCCTGGAATACGAAGGCAATACCATTCAGCACTTCGGAGGGGATTTCAGGAATAATTTTATAACCTCTCATCCGGGAAAGGGAAATATATTTTATGACTTTACAAAACCTGAAGTCAGCAAAATAAAAGAAGTAAAATATGTTACGGGAGCATTATTTTCCACAAAGTTATCAATCTTTAGAGACCTCAAGGGGTTTGATCGGGGCTACAGGCCAGTATATTTTGAAGAACTGGATTATTGTCTTAAGATAAAAAAAACCGGTTTAAAAATAGTGGTGAATCCATATTCTGTTTCCAGGCATTTCGAAGGAGCTTCAATCCGGAAATTCAGTACAAATTTTTATAAGTATTATCATAAGAACAGGATAAGATGCGCTCTGATAAATTACAGCTTAAAAGATTTTTTCAGGCTTTTCCTGGCGGAAGAATTGAAATGGCTTAGAAATAAAGATTTAAAAGAGCAATACGGAGCACTGGTTTATGCTTATTTTTTAAATTTTTTGTTTTTACCATATAATTTAATTGTTAAAATAAGGAATCATTTAATAATAAGCAAATTAAGGTTAAAATATGATAAATTGAAATAGCTTTTTTGATATAATTCAAAATTATTTAAAAGATTGGGAGCATAAATGGATATAAATACGGAAAGAGAAGAGAAAAGGGGCAGTACCAGAATGCTTATAATCAGTTATGACATTGTAGGGAGGCAAATGGCAGGCCCGGGTATAAGATTTTATGAATTTTCAAAAATTCTTTCAAATTATATCGATGTTACTCTGGCGGCACCAAATAAAATAGATATCGATACAGAGGGTTTTAAAACAATTTTTTATGATGTAAGCAATTACCGGAATTTGAAAAAATATGCGGAAACCTGTGACATAATTTTAATACAGGGATATATTTTGTATTATTTTCCTTTTTTAAAAAACTTCAGAGGTAAAATCATAGTCGATCTTTATAACCCATTCAATCTCGAAAGCCTGGAAATGTATAGAAACAGCAGTATGGCGGAAAGGTTGAGAATAGATAAAAATAATATTGATCTGCTGAAGTTCCAGCTTTCTGTCGGAGATTTTTTTATCTGTGCAAGTGAAAAGCAGAGAAATTACTGGCTGGGAATGCTTAATGCAATGGGCAGGGTCAATCCGTATAGTTATGATTCTGACAATACTATGAGGAAGTTAATAGACGTTGTACCGTTTGGGATTCCTTCCATTCCGCCACGGCATACAGGTGAAGCAATAAAAAAAGTAATGCCGGGGGTCAAAGATGAAGATATGATCATACTCTGGGGCGGAGGAATATGGAACTGGCTTGATCCGATAACTATTATAAAAGCAATATGGGAAAAATATTTAAATAGAAAAGATATAAAATTGGTTTTTTCAGGAATCAAACATCCCGACCCAAAACTTCCTGAAATGAAAAAATGCATAGATGCAATTAATTTAAGCAAGGAATTGGAATTATTCGACAAGAATGTATTTTTCAATGAATGGGTTCCATATGAAATCAGACAGAATTTTTTACTTGAATCAAATATTGGGGTATCCATCCATCAGGAAAGGATAGAGACTGAATTTTCTTTCAGGACGAGGGTTATGGATTATATCTGGGCAAAACTTCCGATTATTACTACCGAGGGCGATTCAATAGCTAAAATAGTCAAAGAGGAAAATATCGGTGAAGTAGTTAAATATGAGAACACTCACCAGCTTGCAAAAGTGATTGAAAGCATGCTTGTAAACAGAAGCTTGAAAGAAATATACAAAAAGAATCTGGAAAAAATTATTCCCAGGTTTCATTGGGAAAATGTTACAAGACCGCTTGTAGAGTACTGCATCAAAGCAGATTATGCTTATGATAAGAAAAAAGTCATGGAACTTATAAATTTTCAGAATAATAAAACGTCCAGTATTATTAAGTCGAACTTCAGCGGTGCAACCAACCTTCTTGCAATCACATCAAATTTATTCCAGGATAAAGAGATTTTGAAAGACTGTGATCTTGGGAAAATATTTTACCTGGAAGTTGATGACAAACTGGAAAATGCAAAAATCGAATCCGGAATTCTGGATAAAATCGGTGTTTTAAAATCAAAAATCTTAAGCAGAACCAAGTTCGATGGCGTAATTATAAATAATGCTTTTACGAAAATTACACCTAAATTTTTTTATGATCTCCTGAATATTGTAGGTTTGAAATTAAAAACAAATGGCATCTTATTTTTTTCGATTCCTGAAGAGAGGGGAATCTTAAAGTCCTTTGGCAGTGAGTCTGCAGATACCGATAAAACCGGCATCAAAATTGATGAATTTACGATTGAGTATATTCTGAAGAATGGAGGTTATGAAATTATCAGTAAAGGAATCATGGAAAAAATAGAAAGCCGTATTCATGATCAGCCCGATGAATTATACAGTAAAAATGAACTCCTGGAATTGTTTGAGATAAAATTATCAAGAAAAGATTTTAAAGAATTGTCACTCCTGAAAGGATTGAACCTGCTTGAATCAGATGAACTCACCAAAGATAAGACAGTAAGAGGCAAAATCAGAAGATATATGTATCTTCTTGCAAGTTTATATTTTGAAAATTTAAGGAAAAGCTACAATGAATCGATGCAGGCCATAAACAATAATATACAGCTCCAGATAAACAGGGAAGTAAATGAGCTTAATATCAAAAACCGGGAAAGAATGATTTTCATTTATTATAATATTTTTAAAACTCTTGAAAGCCAGATAGCAAATCTTGGCGTTGATATAGAGGGAATAAGATCGGCTTTCGAAGAAATAGGCAAAAAAACCATAAAGGAAAATACAGAACTTGATGACAGGCTGGAAATTCTGTTGAGAGACCTCGAGAACATAGATAGAATAATGGGACTAAGGCTGTCAAATAATTATTATAATAAATGAAAA
>JAMCSM010000023.1 GCA_023380915.1 Actinomycetota bacterium
GCCACCAAATGCATATAATAAAAAATTTATGAAAATAATATTGGAAAAGTAAAAAAATGAAGAAAAAAAGGTTTCCAGTTGGAAAATTTATTTCACATATGGTATTAATTCTCTGGGGTATTTCAATAGGAAGTCTTCTTTATTGGATGGTTATTGCTTCCTTTAAAACAAATAAAGAAGTATTTAAACAACTTTGGGGTTTGCCAGGAAACTTGAATTTAGATAATTTTCATAATGCTTGGTTGAATTTAAATTTTAGCAGGTATACATTTAATAGTATAATAGTTGTAGTAATTTCGGTTGCTTTAATATTAATAGTCTCAGCCCCTGCAGCTTATGCACTAACCAGAATGAGAATGAGATTTGCAAATCAGATTACGTTTTTTTATCTTGCTGGCATGGGAATTCCATTCCAACTACTATTTATTCCATTATTTAAAATTTTGAAATCTATACACTTAATAGATACATTGCCCGGTCTAATCATTGTTTATGTGGCTTTGTCAATCCCTTTCACAGTTTTTTTACTTACTGGATTTTTTTTAACAATACCCTCAGAATTAGAAGATGCTTCGCAAATAGATGGTTGTAATGAGTTTCAAACCTTTTTTAAAATAATGGCTCCAATGGCTGCTCCCGGAATTGTAACTGCAGCAATTTTTAATTTTATTGGTTTATGGAATGAGTATATGTTAGCTTTGATTTTTATTACAACACCGGAGAATAAAACTCTAGCCTTAGGTTTGTATGGTCTGCAAACGTCTTTGCAGTATTCTGGTGACTGGGTTTCAGTTTTTGCTGGTGCTGTTTTAATCATTATACCTACTACAATTATATATGTATTGTTGTCTGAGAAACTTATTTCAGGAATAACAATGGGAGCAATTAAATAATTTCAATTTTAGTGTATAGCAGAATTATCAAGATGACGAATTAAAAGGAAAGGCAATGAAATACTTTGATATCCATCAACATTATAATTTTTTAAATTGGAGAGGAACTAAAATCAAAGATTTTAACAATACGCCAGGTGAATATTTTGAAAAAAAACTTGTAGAATATTGTAAGAAACTTGATATGAAGGTTGCTGTAAATGGCTATGGTCGTTGTGATAAATCATCAATATTTATGGATATGAATTATGAAGTAGAAAAGTTTTTTAAGAACAACGAAGAGTATATTGTTGGTATTGGTTATATTGATTTAGATTATGATATCCCGCCCAAAATAGATGAATTGTTTAAAAAGGGTTTTAAGGGAATCAAAGTTATTTGGCCTAAAAATAGATATGATAATAAAATTTATTATGAATTTTATAGAAGGTGTGAATATTTTTGTATGCCGGTGCTTTTCCATACAGGAGTCAGCGGTATAGAAAGTTATTTTAAAGAGGATGTCAGTTCTTTTAATATGCAGCCAATTTTCTTAGAAGCAATAGGGTTGAAATTTCCCAAATTGAAGATTATTGGGGCACACTTAGGTTATGCAATGTATGATGTTGCATGTGCTGTTGCTAAGGCAAGTACATATGGAAGCAGTAATATCTTTTTTGATATAAGCGGATCGGATATATCATTAAGAGAAATTCCTCGTGGTGGATATATAAAAAGAGATATTCCAGTTAGCCAGATATTATGGGGTCTTGATGAGCCATTTACCAGATATGAAGAAATAATTAATATGTGGAAAGAATATTTTATAAAAATAAATCTAAATAATGAGGAACAGGATAAGATATTTTACAAAAATACGTGTGAGATATTTAATATGTAATGAAAGAGTCTAAAATAATTTGGGCAATAAAAGAAAATTATAAAATATTAACAGTTACATATTTTATGTGATACGATTCTTTCTTAATAATAGAGATGAACCATTATATATATAATTAGAGAAAAAACTAAAAAGGTTGTTTATGCGATAGTGTCAAGTATTGGGCTTGTTGCCAAACTCCCTATAATCCTGTATAATCATAGTTAATTAACTATATATTATAGGAGAAATTATGGGATATCCAGCAAAAATACAGCAAATAACACGCAAAGATTTCAATCAATACTATATTAACTTTCCCAGACCCATTGCAATGGCCATGAACTTTAATAAAGGTGATATGATTGAATGGGAGATTGCAGATAAAGACACCCTTATCTTAAAAAGAAAAGAGGTGGGCCTTGCAGGGCAAAAAAGAATTTAATCAAAGAATTTATTATGATTTTAACCTTGAATCAATGGTTCCAGATTATCATCTTTTAAAAAGAATAAACAAAATTATCTCATTTGAATTTGTAAGAGATAAGACTAAAAGCTACTATTCCCATACTGGAAAACCCTCTATTGATCCAGTAGTCCTGGTAAAATGCTTGCTTATTGGATATTTATTTGATATTAGATCTGAGCGAAAACTTGTTGAAGAAATTAGCTTAAACCTAGCTTACAGATGGTACATAGGTTATGATTTGGATGAAACTATTCCTGATCACTCCATATTTTCCAAAGCAAGGGCTAGGTTTGGCAAAAAGCTTTTCTGCCAGATATTTGAAGAGATTTTAAAAACTGCCACTAGCTTAAATCTTGTATCCAAAGACACATTACTTATTGATAGTACCATTGTTAAAGCCAATGCCAGTAAATTAAGAAGTGTGGTTATTGAAGGTGTAATAGGCAATGCAAAAGCTTATCATGGACTCCAGAGAGCAAAACTTAGAGGCAAGGAAAAAGTCCAAATGCAGTTTCTGTTAACTGCCTCAGCAATGAATTTAAAGAAAATGGTAAATATGCTTGAGATATATAAATTAAAACAGAGTATTTCAGGAACAATTTCTAGAGCTTATGAATTTATTAAAAATATTTTAGAAAACAGATTAAATATTTTGATATTTACAGAGGCTTAGGCAACAAGCCCTTAATTTTACAATATCATTATCAAATTGACCCACTACCAAAATCTTATTATCCTTTCTCTTGAGCCTTTACTGTGTTATAATGTAATACAACCTAATATAGAATGGAGTTATTAAAATGAGAGAAACTGTTACTATCAGCTTAACAAATGAGATGAAGAAAAAACTTGATGAAATTGCTTCTGAGGAAAATAAAAATAGAAGTGAGGTCGTAAAGACTGCTTTAAAACAATATTTTTCTGTACTTGAATTTAGAAGAATCAGAAATTTAATGATTCCGAAAGCTGAAAAGGCAAAAATATTTTCCGAGGATGATGTTTATAAGCAAGTATCATGAGAATATTTTTGGATACTAACGTTATAATTTCTGCTTTTATTACACATGGGCATGCAGCGGAGCTTATGGAATATTGTCTTACTAATCATAAGATTTACACCTCAGATTTCATAATGAGAGAGGTCGAAAAAAATCTTAAAAATAGTTTTGGATATAATGAGATAGAAGTTAATGAAGTAATAAATTTTATGAAATCAAATTTTATAAATGTTGGGAAGTATAAAAAACTAGGTAAGACAGTTTCAAGGGATACAGATGATGATAATGTATTAGCTGCTGCTGCATTTAAAAAAGTAGACTGCATAGTTACCGGTGATAAAGACTTATTAACAATCGGGAAATTTAAAAATATTAATATTTTATCCCCAAGGGATTTCTGGAGTTTTGAAAAATTTTCTGTAAAATAATTTGAATGTGAATATTTATACAGGTTTTGAATTATTTATAAGTTTGGGGTTTGAATAAGGTCATTTTTATCAGTTTATTTTTAAATTATTTCAAATGAGTGTTTATAAACAAATTTATACTTTACCAGTTGTTGTAGATAAGAGCCATCTTATAACAATTGGTGAACAGCTTTATAGTGAAAGTATTGAATTGATTCGTGAGCTTGTAAATAATGCATATGATGCAGATGCTACTCGAGTTTCTGTTACTATTTCAGATGAGATAATATCAGTGGAAGATAATGGTATTGGCATGGACTTGGAGGGATTAAAACAGTATTTTAGTATAGGTTCTCCCCTTAAGAGACAGCAGATGAGATCGAAGTTGTATAACAGGGATCTTATCGGGCAGTTTGGTATTGGAAAATTTGCTTCCCTTTCAGCATGTGATGTTTTCAAGGTTAATACAAAAAAAGATGATTTTTCAGCTACAGTCATATTTGATAAAAATACATGGCAACTGAAAAAAAAGAAATGGGAAATACCAATCGAGATAAGTCCGCAGGATGAAAGAAAAACAAATGGCACAACTGTTTTGCTTGAAAAGCTTAGTAAAAAGTTTGATCCTGATGAGGTCAGAAAAAGACTGGTTGAAAGTATACCATTAAGTGCTCCTAATTTTAATGTTTTTGTAAATGGTGTAAAGGTCGAATCGCCAAGGTTAACAGGGCACAGGATACCATTTATGGAGGCCACAAAATTTGGGGTCGTAGATGGACTGATAGTTATTTTGCCTATTTCATCTGCTTCAACTTCAAATCTTGGGATTGAATCTAAAGTCAAAGGGGTAACAATAAAAAGAGAGATGTTTGGAATGGAATCCTGGGGTAAGGATATTGCAAGGATAAAAGGGGAAGTTCATGCAGACTTTTTAAAAATTACAAGTGATAGAAGCGGTTTTATAATTGATACCGAAGAATATAAGTCATTTATCGAAGCAATGATGAGGGTAATGTCAGAAGTAAAGAGTGTGCTGGGCCAGCTTTCTAACAAAAGAGAAAATATAATGACAGGAAGAGCGGTAAAAGAAGCATTAGAAAGAATACAAAAGTCCTTATTGGCCCATCCTGATTTGTCACCCTATGGTCAGACTCCACTTTCTGATGGGACAAGTACAGCAGGTGAAAGTGCAGTAGTTAAAAAAGGAGAAGAAGGTTCAAAGATAAAGTCCATTGGTATAAAACAAGGCAGGAAGATAAGAGTACAGAGAAAAGGAAAGGTGAATCTGTTAACCCCAAATGCTGTAGTCCGAAAAATAAAATTGGGAACTCATGGAATTATCTGTTGCCTGGATCATTTTGGACAGGATGGCCCTGAATCTTTTTCAGAAAACAATATAATCTACATAAATAGAGATCATCCCCTTTATATTTCAGAATCAAAAAAACGCGATGTACATATATTAAATCTTGCCAGGTTAATTACACAGGAAATTTCACTTATGCAAAATAGTAAAAACCCGCGTAAAGCATTTGATCAGCAAAGCATATTACTTCGTGATGCTTTCAGGGAATGTTGAGGCAAGCCTTAAAAAGTCAATTACAATGGTCAAACAATTTTACGGTTAAAAAATTCGGTAACCATCCTTATTGACGAATGTCACCATATTCCGGCAAAAAGTTTTAGACAGACAATAGTTAATTTTAATCCGTATTATATTTTTGGACTGACTGCAACACCAAAAAGAAAATATAATGATGAGAAACTAATCTTCCTATATATTGGAGATATAATTTGCGACACTAATGATATTGGCCAGGTTGCTGAAGGTTTATCTGAAGAAGATATTCAGTTGAATATAAAAGATACTAACCTATATTTTCCCTATGACAGTAAGACTGATAATTTTCAGTTGCTTTCAAAGGTAATAATTTTTGATTCTGATAGAAATAAACTAGGGTCCATGAATCAGACGTAGAGGAAATATAAAAGTTCTTATAGAGTGAAACGGTATTTACCACCCTGGCGAAGGTAGTGGTGTAAAGTTCAGATATTTCTATTTCGTTACAATAACGTAAATCTTGACAAAACAGTTATAATTCGTTACAATAACGAAAATTGAAAGGATAAAAAATGGGAGATTTTCAAAAGCATTTTGAATTGGCAAAAGAGAAATTTAAAGTAACAATACTTGCTTATCACAACAAGCAGAGTACAGTGGTCAGTGATTTGGGCACAAAAGTTGTTGAGCAGTTGGTAGAGGCTGATGCTTCCAGGATTGGAGAGCATTTTGGTGATCATCAGAGCAGGCATGAATACTCAAATAAAAATTTTCCTGCTGAAATAAACAAAGCAATGCATAACATATGGTTTGCTTATGGTGACCTGGGTTATGACGGGATTAACGGTAAAAGAGCCAAGGCAGTAATAGACAATCTTACAGTAATAATTGAGTTTTTTGAAAAAAGATTTAGTGAAAAGATTTATGAAAAGAATACTTAAAAAAATAGCAAAAGAACTTTCAAAAATTGAAGATGTAAAAGCTATTATCCTTTACGGCAGTCTTGCAAGAGAAGAATTTACTTCAAGATCAGACATTAATCTTTTTATACTTACAACCAAAGATAATACCCGAAAAGAGATACAAGATAAAATAATAGAACTTGAGTCTGAAGTAGGCAGAAATATTCAGCCGACCATAAGAACTACAGCTGAATTACAGAAAACAGATACGGGTTTACTGCAGAATATCTTTCAAGAAGGAAAGATTCTCTACCTAAGAGAACCATCTGACATACCATCTGCAATACTGCTGCAGCAAAAACCTTACCTGATTTACTCCTTTCAGATAAGTAGCCTTGCGCAGAAAGATAAGGTACGATTTAACAGGCAGCTTTACGAGCAGATAAAAAAAGGATACAAGTATAAAGGACTGTTGCAGGAGATAGGTGGTCAGAAACTTTCTGCTGGCTGCGTAATGATTCCTTACGAGCAAAAAGAAAAGATTGAGGAATTCTTTAAGAAATTCAAGGTGAAGTTTGAACAGCTGAAAGTCTGGAAATAATATGAATGGGGATTCAAATATATAGAGTTTTGTTAAGTAAATATGGCAGATTTTTCGATTTGTATGTAATTTAAGAAATAAGTGATGAATTCGCTCATTCTTTTTACGATGAAAATCAGTTAGCTTTTTCATAAATAGGTGCACAAATATCATTTGAATTTATTCCGCTTACCGAATATTCAATGCTTGTAGTGATATCAGGCTGGACATCATTATAGTAGTAGAAAAAACCTAATGGGGAAGTTGCGACATTATTTATTTTTATACTTCTGTATAAATTGCCGGATCCTTCGAAAGTTTTTAAATCGCAAAAATAATTGGCTGACAAAAATGGC
>JAMCSM010000024.1 GCA_023380915.1 Actinomycetota bacterium
TAAATTATGGTTTTCTTTTTAATAGTGTATACTCTCCTCTTGTTTTTTTCAGCAGTCATACTGCTTTTCACGACAAATTATTATTTTTTATTAATCGCTTCTGCTTTTGGAAGCTTTGGATTAGGACAAATGGGTGGGGCAGGCATGTTTGGCCCGGCAGAAATTGCATGGCTTGCAGAAAAGATCAAAGCACGTGAAAGGGGCCATATACTCAGCTTGAGAAATTCTTTAAGCGCTTTTGGAATGGGGGTAGGCGCAATGCTCGCCATGTTACACCCGGCATTAGTACATATTTATCAGAATAACATCCTCTCTTACAGGCCATTTTTTCTTCTTATTGCCTTGATAACATTAATTACACTGCCTATCCTGATAACGACAAAAGAAGAATACAAATATAAACATGAAAAAATCATGGAAGAAGATAAAAAGATTACTGATGCCGATGAAATAAAAATCTATAAAAAAGAAAACCATAATTTAAAAAAATTGATTTTCTTAAATTCTATAAATGGTATTGCAATAGGATTAAAAGGGCCGCTGATTGCTTATTGGTTCGCAGTGAGGTTTAACGTCGGGGCAGACCTGATTGCACCTGTTTTAGCTATAACATTCTTTTTAACAGGCATATTATCATTTTGGACAGGACATCTTACAAAACATATGGGACTTATAAAATTAGCTACAATTTCAAGGGGTATAGGGGTTATTTTTCTTTTTCTTCTGCCAATTACACCTGTTTATAATTTAGCTGCAATTATATTTATATTACACCAAATATTCAACATAAGTTCTGCAGGACCACGCCAAGCTGTTTCAATAAGTCTTGTCAGGGATAAAAGACGTGGACTTGCAACAAGCTTAGATGCATTTTCCATGCAATTACCCCGTTCTATCGGGCCATATTTAGTCGGACTTTTGCTGGATGGAGGATATTTTGAACTTCCTTTTTTCCTGGCAGCAGGTCTGCAGGCTATTTATGTAATATATTACAGGAAGTTATTTAAAAAATATGATTTCCCTGATACCTGAAAATTAAAGGAGAATAATAAAAATGGAGCAAAAAGGAATTGTATTTCAATCAGACGTTCATGAAAAAATCATTAAGCTTGTGGCGGAATACGGGTATATAACAAGCAGCGAGGTTAAACTTTTAATATCTTCAGATGAGAACCCTGTCCCGGACAAAACGTCATTAGAACAAAAAGCACAGAATATCCTGTATTATATGTCAAAAAGAAAAATTATAGCCTCGTTTCAGACGCACCTGTCGCCTGCTTATGCATATACTCTTACCCCATCAACAAAAACCATCATTATACAATCCGGGCTGGTGGAATTTATCCGGCCATTTATTATAAGCAGGTATAAGCCGATAACTTTTTATCATGATACAGCCATGCTCAAAATGCACATTATATTTGAAGAGATTTTAGGGGACATGCTAAAAAGACATCTCTCCTCGTACAGGCTGGCAAAGCAGCAAACAAAAAAAATATGCGATGCTGAAATTTATTATACAGGACATAATCCTGCAGATAACAAGCCCCTGAATAAGGTTGCTGCTATGGAAATAGAGCTTACCGCCAAATCAAAAAACTTACTCCTGAACACGGCAAAAGACTTATTGCTACAGGCAAAAAACAAGTATAATTCAGTTATAATAATATACACATCCACCGGCATAAAACAAAACTGGCAAAATACACTTAAACAAATGGAATTTTTTTCCCCGCCCTATTTCTTTTTTATCCAATACCTTGACGTTATCCGGAATAAAAAAAATTGCAAAGCATATGACATAAATGATAATATCATCCCTCTTTTTAACCCTGAGGAGCAGAAATGTTAAGAACAATATCCGGGATTATAAAAACTTTTATTGGAAGTTTAATAAATGTCACAAGATTTTTATGGAGGAGAAAAATATGGAAAATAAGAGCTTTGGTGATAGTTTGTTTAATAGGAACACTACTTTATATTATTGTATATCACTTTGAAAAACCTTCAACAACATACCTGATACTTCTTATTTATGCAGGTATAGTATGGATTGGAACAGCAGTAGTAGAAAAATTCATTCCTGAAGATGATTTTAAAGAACCACTCAATGAATACAGCAAATATAACGTAAAACCCCTTTAAAATATCCCTTTTGAAAAATTCAGAAAAGAAGGCGAGAAAAATAATCTCGGGTGTCTCCTTGCAGTTACAATATATAACAAACCAATATATTTATCTACAAAACAAAGAAATTTTCATACCCTTTTAATAGGAGCAACAGGAGCAGGAAAAACATTAGGAGTACTTTTGCCGCTTATCAAAGATGACATAAAAAATAAAAGATCTCTTATAATTATAGATGCAAAAGGTGACAAAAATATTATAAAACAGATAAATAAATCTGTAAGAGATTTTGGCAGAGAAAAAGATTTCCAGCCATTTATTCTTGATGAAGTAGAACGTTCTTGTACATACAATCCTTTACAAAAAGGGAATTCCACACAGCTAAAAGATAAAATAATAAGTGCTATGGATTGGCCTACGAATCTGTTTTCCACAGATTCTTCCCATTATAAAAATAAATGTGCAAATGCCTTACAGATTTTATTTAATGAACATAACGAAAAAAAAGATAAAGAGCCTTTAACTCTTTCACAGGTTTATGATATTTTACAAAATTCAGATATAAACCAATATCCTAAACTCGCAAAATTTCTTAAAAACAACTTAAAGGATATAAGTTCTCTTACAACTGAATTATCATTGCTTATAAACTCAGAATTTGGTTCTCTTTTTGAATCCCCCAAAGGTGAAATAGATTTTATGGATGCTTATAAGAACAATAAAATAATCTACTTTTCACTAAATACACAATCTTATTCAAAAGCAGCAACGAAATTAGGTAAAATTATAACCGAAGAATTAAAAATCCTCAATGGAGAAATTATAAATTCAGATTTTAAAGATCGCCATCCAATGGGAATTTTTATTGATGAATTTCAGCTTTTTGGGACAGAATCATTTATGGATATTCTTGCTACAGGAAGAACAAGCGGATTTATGATTTTACTTTCCATTACATGTATCGAAGATCTTGATAAAATAGGAGGTAAAGCATACAGAGCGCAAATAATACAGAATACAAATATAAAAATTGCCATGAAAATGAATAACATGGAATCTGCTAAAGCACTTAGTGATGTTTTAGGGGTATACAAAACAATAGAAAGAACACATCAAACTATAGTTGACAGAATTTTTTCAAGACTGCATACAATAACAGAAAAGGTAGTGGATAAAAAAATTATACCCACACAGGTTTTCCTGGAATTAAAAATTTTTGAAGCAATTTTAATACATGGTAAAAATTCAGATAAAATAATTTGTGATCCTATTTTTCCAAATGTAAAAAATGAACCGTTACCTCCAATAAGACATAGAAAAAATCCAGATAAAGACCAATCATCTTCTAACAAACCACAGCCCCCAAAATCAGTTTTTTAACTTATTCGCCGAAAATTTGACAAAAATACTGGGGGATAGTATATTCTCACTTGAAAGTAAGATAAAAAACCCTTACGATTCAGGAGAAATATAAAATTATGGATACTTCAAATATATACA
>JAMCSM010000025.1 GCA_023380915.1 Actinomycetota bacterium
TAAAACTTTCACCCTGATGATGCAGATAACTCTCCACTTCAAATTCCCTGATGAAATTATTTGCGGGATTGTTTTTATCTTTTATAGATTCTCTTCCAAATTTTTTATGCATGGATTCTTCGCTTAGGTATGTTATATGTCCTATCATTCTTGCAATTGAAAGTCCTATTTTAGGTTTTTCTCCATCGTAATAATTTCCATTATTCCAATTTGGATCTGACATAATTGCATACCTTCCGACACTATTGAAAGCTATTGCCTGTGCAGTATGCGTAGGTGAGGTGGCAATTATCATCGCACCAACAGTACTGCCAGGATAGGTGACAAGCCATTGCAGGACCTGCATACCGCCCATAGAACCACCGGCTATGCAGAAAAGTTTATGTATTCCGAGATATTCAAGCAGCTTTTTTTGCGGTACTATCATATCTTTTATAGAAATAATAGGAAAAGTTAACCCATAAGGTTTACCTGTTAAAGGATTTATTGAAGAAGGCCCGGTTGAACCCTTGCACCCTCCAATGATATTTGTGCAGATTACAAAATATTTAGTGGTATCAAAAGGTTTCCCCGGTCCAATCATTATATCCCACCAGCCTGGTTTTTTATCTTTTGGATCATTATATCCGGCTGCATGAGCATCACCGGACAATGCATGAAATATCAAGATAGCATTGCTTTTATTGCTATCAAGCTCACCGTAAGTTTCATATGCAATTGTAACAGGACTTAATTTTTCACCTGAAGATAAAATAAACTCATCCGGCTTTTCACCAAAAGTGAAAAACTTTGTTTTTACAATTCCAACACTATTATTGACTGTTTTTGATTCCATGCTTGGCTCTGCATCCATATAAATTTTATTTTTTTATTCTTTAAAATAATCCATTGCTTTTGATAATTTTAAATATTCTGGAACAACCAGGTGGACAAATATCTTTCACCTGTATCCGGAAGTACAACAACAATTACTTTGTCCCTGTTTTCTTTTCTTTTTGCAACCTGAAGGGCAGCCCACATTGCCGCACCGCTTGAAATGCCTGCAAGTATTCCTTCTTCTTTTGCAAGTTTACGGGCTAAATTGCCAGCATCATCATTTGTTACCTGAATGATTTCATCCATTATCTTTAGGTTCAGAACTTTTGGAATAAATCCTGCCCCGATACCCTGGATTTTGTGAGGCCCCGGCGCACCTCCTGAAAGAACAGGTGAATCCTTCGGTTCAACTGCAATAATTCTTATACTTGGATTATTCTTTTTTAAAACTTCTCCTACACCTGTTATGGTCCCGCCGGTTCCAACTCCTGCAACAAATATATCAACTTTTCCATCAGTGTCATTTAGAATTTCAAGAGCTGTTGTTTTTCTGTGGATTTCAGGATTTGCCGGGTTATTAAACTGCTGCGGCATGAAACTATTCTTTGTCTCTGCCACTAATTCTTCAGCCTTTGCAACTGCTCCGCTCATGCCTTTTGTTCCTTCTGTCAGTACAAGTTCAGCACCAAGTATTTTTAAAAGCTGCCTTCGCTCGACACTCATGGTTTCCGGCATTGTTAAAATAAGTTTATAACCTCTTGCAGCAGCAACAAAAGCTAAAGAAATGCCCGTATTGCCGCTTGTTGGCTCAATTATTACCGTATCTTTATTGATTTTTCCTTCTCTTTCCGCAGCTTCAATCATTGCTATGCCAATTCTATCCTTCAAACTTGAAAAAGGATTAAAAGATTCCAGCTTGGCAAGTATTGTATTTTGATTTCTATTCAATTTATTTATTCTTACCAGAGGTGTATTGCCTACTGTTTTTGTTATATCTTCATAAATTTTTGACATTTTTTATTCTCCTTGCTTTTCCATAATCTCATGAAACTATAATTAATAAGTTCTAAATTATTTCTGGGATTTTTCCAGGGCCTGTTCCAGATCCTCAATAATATCATTAATATTTTCAAGCCCGATTGAGAGTCTTATAAAGTCCGGTGTAACGCCTGTTGCAAGTTGTTCTTCATCGGATAGCTGCTGGTGTGTTGTTGTCGCTGGGTGAATTGCCAGTGTTTTGGCATCTCCGATATTTGCAACATGAGATATCAACTGTAAAGAATTTATAAATTTTTTACCGGCTTTAATTCCGCCTTTTATCCCAAATCCCAATATTGCCCCTGCACCGTTGGATAAATATTTTTTTACCCTTTGTTTCTCAGGACTTGATTCCAGTCCGGGATAATTTACCCAGTCTATAAGGGGGTTAGACTCAAGATATTTTGCCACAGAAAGTGCATTTTCGCTATGTTTTATCATTCTTAAAGGCAATGTTTCAAGTCCCTGAAGAAAAAGAAAAGAATTAAACGGCGACAATACAGGGCCAAGATCCCTTAGCAGCACAACTCTTGCCTTCATGATATAGGCAATATTACCGAAGGGTTCAAATGCTTTAACAAATTCCAATCCATGATATGCCGGTTCAGGATCGGCAATCAATGGAAATTTACCGTTTGTCCAGTTGAATTTACCTGAATCAACTATCACTCCGCCTATCGAAGTTCCATGGCCGCCTATAAATTTTGTTGCAGAGTAAACAACTATATCAACACCAAAATTTATTGGATTCAGCAGATATGGAGATGAAGTATTGTCCAGGATTAATGGTATACCGTTTTCATGCGCCAATTTGGATATCGGTTCGAGGTCTGCAATATCAAGCTTTGGGTTTCCAATTGACTCTGCATAAATTGCTTTTGTCTTATTATTTATTGCATTTTTGAATTTCCCGATATTGTTGGACTGGACAAAATTTACCTTAATGCCAAGTCTTGGAAAAGTATAATGAAATAAGTTATATGTACCTCCGTAAAGGTTGTCTGCTGAAACTATTTCATCTCCAGCCTGTGCTATATTCAAAATTGAAAGAGTTATTGCGGATTGACCGCTTGCTAATGCCAGGCCTCCCACGCCTCCGTCAAGTGCAGCTACCCTTTTTTCAAAAACATCAGTTGTAGGGTTCATGAGTCTTGTATAAATATTGCCGAATGTTTTGAGTGCAAATAAGCTTGCAGCATGTTCGGTGTCTTTGAACTGATAAGATGTCGTCTGGTAGATAGGTACCGCTCTTGCACCTGTAGTTGGGTCCGGTATCTGGCCTCCGTGCAGTGCCAGGGTTTCAGTTCTTAGTTTGTTGTCTATTTCTGTCATCTTCTTCTCCTTTTTTCTAATAATTATCAACCTTTAATAATTTAAATTTTCTTAATACATTCATTTTTGTGTTTGATATTATTTTAATCTATTTTTAAACCAACCATATTTATGATAATTAGATTAACTAAGTTGAAATTTCTTTTTGAATTATTACTTTTTATTTATATCCAATGCTTTATTCATGCTTCCAGTAGTGTATCCTTCAATATCCAGCACAACATAAAGATATCCTAAATCCTTTAATGACTTTATTATCTGATTTTTGATTTTTCCATCCAGTAATCCGGGCATGTCACTTACCGGTATTTCAATCCTTGCAATATTATCATGGTGCCTGACCCTGACCTGAGCAAAACCCAGTTTTTTAAGTACAGATTCAGCACCAGTTATTTTTTTAAGCAATTCTTCTGTAATTTTAGTCCCGTAAGGGATTCTGCTTGCAAGACATGCTGCGGCAGGTTTATCCCACGTAGGAAGTCCCAGTTCTTTTGATACAGTCCTTATTTCTTTTTTTGTAAGTCCTGCTTCTTTTAAAGGGCTCAAAACATCCCATTTTTTGGAAGCTCTGGCTCCCGGTCTGTAATCCTTCATATCATCGTAATTCGATCCATCCAGAATATGCTTAAAACCATTTTTACGCGCAAAATCTGAAATTAATCCCAGCAGCTCATTTTTACAGTAATAGCATCTATCTTTATCATTTACAGTGAACTCGGTATTGTCCAGCTCATTGGTGGCAATAATTATGTGTCTGACGTTTAATCCTCTGGCTAAATTTTTAGAATCTTCAAATTCGGAATCCGGAAATGTGGGGGATTTTGCAGTTATTGCCGCCAGATTATCTTTCAATATTTCCGAGGTAATTTTCAGCAAAAAAGTGCTGTCCGTACCGCCAGAGAATGCTATTACGGCAGATTCCAGTGATTGGAGATATTTCTTTAATTTTATTATTTTTTCTTTAAGTAATTTATCCATAATAATTTAAATGTCAAATCATTGGAATCATAAATTTATCGGAATTTTATTATCCCAAAATAAACTCCAGGTTAAATGTAATAATTATTTACCAATTTTTCATCTTTGTTGCTCTGCAAATTAACGAGGTCTTCAAGAGTCAGATCGTCAAGATATTCCGCTATTGCATTGCTTAATCCAACCCATAAATCCCTGCTTCCACACGCTGGAGACCTGCTGCACGATTCTCTGTTTTTTACACATTCCAACAGGCACAGATCACCTTCCAGAACTTCTATAATATCCTTGACCTTTATTCCAGACGGTTCCTTTGAAAGGCTGTACCCTCCCCGTGAACCCCTGATAGTATTTAAAAAACCTGCACTTTTAAGGGGTATAACAATCAGGCTGAGATACTTTTCCGAAATCTCTTCTTTTTTTGCAATATCTTTAAGTAAAGAATACCCATTATTATAATTTCCCGCCAGGTTCATCATAAGTCTTATACCGTACCTGGTTCTTGTTGAAATTCTCATATTCACATTCCCTGTAATTTACTATTAAAACTATGTTATTAATAGTAAATTGTAATTACAAAAAATTATATGTCAAGGAAAATTTTTAAAATTTTTAAAATAATAATTATTTTTTGTCTGAAAGTAGTACTTTTGTACACGCAGTGTCTGAATTGCAATTACATCGTAAGAATTTTTTACTTAATATGATTTTTGTGAGATAATCGTCAAAATGAATTTTGAAAATTAAATATAGACAGGGGTGCCAAAAGGCTGAGAAAGAGCAATCTTAACCCTTCGAACCTGATGTGGATAATACCACCGTAGGGAAAGCGGAAATAAAGTTATAGAAAAATTATAAATTATCAAGGCTTACCTTACAAAGGTAGGCTTTTTTATTTGAAAAGGGGGTGTTTTGTTATGCAGATAACTTTAAATGGCAAGAGCATTGAAACAGTTGAAGGGATAAATTTTATAGATTTTATTACCTTGAAAGGGCTTAAACCCGACAGTATAGTTATTGAATATAACTTTAAAATTGTAATGAAGGAAAATTGGAACAAAATTATTTTAAAAGAAAATGATAATCTTGAGATTATAAGATTTGTAGGAGGAGGATAATAAAAATAAATGAATGATAAATTGATAATAGGTGGCATTGAAGTAATCAGCAGACTTTTCATAGGTACCGGAAAATTTCCGTCAAGCAGGATTATTCCTGAAATAATAAAAAGTTCCTGCGCACAAGTCATTACCGTAGCATTGAGAAGGATTGATTTTGATTCTGAAGAGGAAAACATGCTGAATTATATTCCAGAAGATTGTGTTCTTATGCCTAATACCTCAGGTGCAAGGAATGCAGACGAGGCTGTGAGAATAGCTAAGCTTGCCAGGGCTTCAGGGTGTGGAAACTGGATAAAAATTGAAGTGGTTTCGGATAATAAATATCTGCTTCCTGACAACTTCGAAACTATAAAGGCCACCGAAATACTTGTAAAAGAGGGCTTTACTGTTCTTCCATATATGAGCCCCGATTTGATGTCTGCAAAGAGGTTAAGGGATGCTGGAGCTGCTGCGGTAATGCCTTTAGGGGCACCGATAGGGACAAATAAAGGACTTAAAACAAGAGAACTTGTAAAAATACTTATTGATGAGATAAACCTACCTGTTATTGTAGACGCTGGATTGGGCAAGCCTTCGGAGGCAGCAGAGGCAATGGAAATAGGAGCAGCGGCAGTCTTAGTTAATACTGCAATTGCTACTGCCGGAAACCCGGTAATGATGGCTGAAGCCTTTAGCCTTGCGGTAAAAGCTGGTAGAAAGGCATTTATTTCCGGAGCCGGGTTTATTAGGGAATATGCAGAGTCATCATCACCGTTAACCGGATTTTTAAATACTTGATGGAGAAAGTTTTAAATGAATTTCTATAATAATTTCTATGATGAATACATAGAAAATAAAAATTTTAATATGGATAACTTTTTTAAAAATGTTTCTGACAATGACGTCTTGAGGGTAATAAACAAAGACAGCTTAGACGAACTGGATTTTCTTACTATTTTATCAAATAAGGCAGAGGAACATCTGGAATTAATGGCAGCTAAATCAAAACAGCTTACATTACAGCATTTTGGCAGGGTTATTTTTCTATATACACCTATGTATCTGGCAAATTTCTGCATTAACCACTGTGTTTACTGCGGTTATAATGCTGCCAATAAAATAATACGAAAAAAGCTGACATTTGAAGAAGTTGAACAAGAAGCAAAGGCAATATCTTCTACAGGGTTAAAACATATATTGATTCTAACTGGTGAGTCAAGGCTTCACAGTTCTGTTTCATACATAGAAGAATGCGTAGAAATATTGAGAGATTATTTTTACTCAATTTCTATTGAGATATACCCTCTTGAAATAGGAGAATATGCCAGATTGATAGAAGCAGGTGTAGATGGGCTTACCATATATCAGGAAGTATACAATGAAGATATCTATAAAGTGGTGCATTTAAAAGGACCAAAACAAAACTATCGATTCAGGTTGGATGCTCCTGAAAGAGCATGTAAGGCTTCGATGAGAAATGTAAATATAGGTGCTTTACTTGGCCTGGATGATTGGAGAAGAGAAGCTTTTTTTACAGGACTGCACGCAAGCTACCTTCAAAATAAATATACAGATACTGAAATTAGTGTATCTATTCCACGCATAAGACCTCATACGGGTATGTTCAAGTCCGAGCATTTTTTAAGTGACAGGAACATGATACAAATAATGTTTGCATTAAGGTTATTTATGCCGCGAGCAGGTATTACGATTTCAACCCGGGAGAGAGCTGAGTTCCGGAATAATCTTATAGGACTCGGGGTAACTAAAATGTCAGCAGGTTCTTCAACCCGGGTAGGAGGGCATACATCAATGGAAAAAAGTGATCCACAATTTGATATTTCGGACTGTAGAAGTGTTAATGAAATAAAAGAAATGATTTATAAGAAAGGTTACCAGCCTGTATTTAAGGATTGGCTGACGATTTAATTAATATAAAAGGTGTATATATGAATAATTTTGAAAAGGCGCTAATTCAATATGTTGGTGAAGATAAGCTGAAAAAAATACAAAATGTAAAGATAGGTATTGCAGGAGCGGGTGGATTAGGGTCAAATTGTGCGGTCAACCTGGTAAGAAGCGGTTTTAAGAAAATGAAGATAATTGATTTTGATATTGTGGAGACAAAAAACCTTAACAGGCAGTTTTACTTTCTCGATCAAGTCGGTATACCTAAAACCGATGCATTAAAAATCAACCTTCTAAGAATTAATCCGGACATGGAATTAGAGATTAATCAGGATAAAATTACTATTGATAATATTGAAAGAATGTTTGATGACTGTGATGTTATTGTGGAAGCATTTGACAGGGCTGATTATAAAGCCATGATTGTTGAAAGGTATTTTTCTTCTGGGAAGTTTCTTGTGTCAGCTTCCGGTTTGGCAGGATGGGGCAGCTGCGATGATATAGCAGTTAAAGAAATTCATTCAAAATTTTACTTGATTGGCGATTTGTCATCAGAAGCAAACGAAAACTGCCCTCCAATGTCGCCAAGAGTGAATATAGCTGCAGCTAAACAAGCGGATGTAATACTGGGTTATATTTTAAGCAGGATGTGATGATATGAATAAGCTTTTTAGAATTATTGATGCCAATGTCAACAGGGCATCGGAAGGATTAAGGGTTTTAGAAGATTATGCGAGATTTTATTGCAATGATAAGATTATTTCCGAGAAAATAAAAATCGTGAGGCACGGTATTAGAAAAAGCATAATGAATTATTTACCTCAATGTCTTAATAAAAGGGATTCATTAAATGATGTGGGTTTGTCCATCTCACAGGAACACGGAATTGATAATAAGGCCTCATTGTTTGAGCTTGTAACAGCCAATTTTAAAAGGACGCAGGAGGCTCTAAGAACCATTGAGGAAAACCTGAAAGTTCTGGGAGAATATGAAGCATCGAAACTTTATGAGAAATATAGATATGATTCTTATCTGCTTGAAAAAGAATATTTTCATATTTACTGCAGGCTGGCTAAAAGAAAAAAGCTGCAAGCATGCCTTTACTGCATGACAGCGGAGGAGTTTTCCTGCGGCAGGAGTAATATAGAAGTAGTAAAGTCCATGATAAATTCAAGGGTTGGGATAATCCAATACAGGGAAAAGGATAAAAAATTGATTCAAAAATATAATGAGTGTACGAAAATACGAGAACTAACTCTTGAAGGAGGAGTAACATTTATTATTAATGATGATATTGATATTGCCATGATGGTAAAAGCCGACGGAGTGCATTTAGGACAGGATGACCTGCCTGTTGAAAAAGTAAGAGAATTGGTAGGCGAAGAAATAATTATAGGGGTATCAACCCATTCACCAAAGCAGGCATTGAATGCTGTTGAAAGCGGGGCTGATTACATAGGTGTAGGTCCCATATTTAAGACCTTTACAAAAAAGAATGTTTGTGAACCGGTAGGATTGGAATACCTCGATTATGTGGTTAAAAATATAGATATTCCTTTTGTTGCCATAGGGGGTATCAAGGAGCATAATCTGCATGAAGTAATATCAAGAGGAGCGAAGTGTGTCGCAATGGTAACAGAGATTGTTGGAGCTGAAAATATAGAGCAGAAAATTTTTAGTATAAAACAAAAAATGAGGGGAGAGAATAAATTGTTATGAACTATACAACGCAAATGGATGCTGCAAGGAAAAATATTATTACAAAAGAAATGGAGATAGTCGCATCAAAGGAAGGGAAGCAGTTAGAAGAAATAAAAACTCTGCTTGCTGAAGGTAAAGTAATCATACCTTCAAATAAAAATCATAAAAACCTTGATGCAGAGGGTATAGGGCAGGGACTAAGAACAAAGGTAAATGTAAATTTGGGAATTTCAAAGGACTGCTGCGATTTTGAAATGGAAATAAAGAAAGTTAAGAAAGCATTAGAGCTTAAAGCCGAAGCTATTATGGATTTAAGTTCATATGGAAAGACTTATTTGTTCAGGCGGAAGCTCATAGATATTTCTTCTGCAATGATAGGGACTGTTCCAATATATGATGCTGTTGGTTTTTATGATAAAGAGCTTTCAAGCATCACGGTGGATGAATTTATTAATGTTGTCGAGCAGCATGCGATTGATGGCGTTGATTTTATGACGATACATGCCGGTATAAACAGAGCAACCATAGAACGATTCAAGAAAAACGGAAGACTAACCAATATTGTCTCACGGGGAGGGTCGCTTTTATTTGCCTGGATGGAACTGACAGGAAATGAAAATCCGTTTTATGAATTTTATGACAGAATATTGGAAATCTTTGAAAAATATGATGTTACAATAAGCCTTGGAGATGCATGCAGGCCGGGGAGTATAAATGATTCGACTGATGCTTCACAGGTCGAAGAATTAATCGTATTGGGTGAATTGACAAAAAGGGCATGGGAAAGGAATATACAAGTTATGGTTGAAGGCCCGGGACATATGGCGATGAATGAAATTGCTGCTAATATGATACTTGAAAAGAAATTATGCCATGGAGCTCCATTTTATGTTTTGGGCCCTGTAGTGACGGATATTGCTCCGGGATATGATCATATAACCAGTGCAATCGGTGGGGCTGTTGCAGCTGCAAATGGAGCTGATTTTCTTTGCTACGTTACACCGGCAGAACATTTGAGACTGCCGGATATTGATGATTTGAAAGAAGGAATAATAGCTTCAAAAATAGCAGCTCATGCTGCTGATATAGCCAAGGATGTAAAAAATGCCAGAGAACAGGATTTTAAAATGAGCGAAGCAAGGAAGAACCTTAATTGGGAGGGTATGTTCAATTTTTCAATTGACCCTGAGAAACCAAGGGAATACCGTGAAAGCTCCAGGCCCGAATATGGGGATACCTGTACGATGTGTGGTAGAATGTGTGCGATGAGGAATATGAACAGGGTGCTTGGAGGTGAAGATATAAATTTACTATGATCATAAAAATATTAAATGTCCAGCAGGTCTGATAATTTAGTAGTAAATAGAAAATTTCTTTTTTCAATTTTATTTAAAAATATTTTGTGAGATCTATGAATTATTTACAAGCAGCTATTTCCATATTGAAATAAAATTATTTTTTTCTCTTTTACTATTTCTTTAAGGTTGTATGTACCTGTTCTTTGACAGATTTTTCAATTACTCCTCCTCCGACAACAATATCTTCACTGTAAAAAACTATGGCCTGGCCTGGTGTTATTGCCTCCTGTGGTTCACTGAATTTTACTATACATTTATCATTTTTCATTACTGCAGAGCACTCTGCTTCCCTGTGATTATATCTTATTTTTGCTTTCAGGTTTTTAGATGGCAGTTTATCCAAAAATAAGTTCAAATCTCCCGCAATAAGGGTTTTAACCTGCAGATCTTTTTTTGTCCCTGCAACAACCTGGTTTTTTTCGGCATTTATTGCTGTCACATATAATGGTTCACTGTAACTTATTCCAAGACCCTTTCTCTGCCCGATTGTATAAAAAGCAAGACCATTATGCATTCCGATAACATTATTTTTCAAGTCAATAATTGGTCCCGGTTTAGGTACATCAAATTTCCAGTTATCTTTCAACCTCTCTGTTAAAAATTCCTTATAATTCTTACCGCTAATAAAACAAATATCCTGGCTTTCTTTCTTGCCGGCAACCTGCAAGTTTAATTTTTTTGCAATTTCTTTTACTTCCTTTTTTGTATGAAGGCATAAAGGAAATATTATTCTGCTTAAATTCTCTTTTTTTATTGCATACAGGAAATAAGTCTGGTCTTTTTTTATATCTCCGGCTTTTTTGAGGAAATAATTTTTTTCTTTATTAACTATGCATGCATAATGTCCCGTAGCAAGAAAATCAAATCCCATATTCAGTGCCTTTTCCAGCAAGGATCCAAATTTAATATATCTGTTGCAATCTATGCAGGGATTAGGTGTTTTCCCCGAAAGATAATTATTGATAAAATTTTGTATAACATTTTCTTCAAGGTCATTTGAAAAATCCATGACATAATGAGGAATACCGAGCTTTTTACTAACGTTTTTAGCATCATTGACTGCTTCGGGCCCGCAGCATTTTACTGCATCTCCTTCACTTGTTTTGATTCCAAGACACATTGTCAAACCAATAACCTCATATCCCTGCTCTTTAAGAAGGTATGCTGAAACTGAGGAGTCGACTCCTCCGCTCATTGCCACAAGTACTCTTTTTTGTTTTGAAACAGTATTGTTTAAACCCATCTTAAGTTTATAAAAATACTTTGTTGAAAAATGTTTAATTTGATTTATGGCAATTATCCCATTGTGTTCATATGGCATAATTACCTGATTTATTATTTAGAATAATTTATTTGTCAATCTTTATTCAGCCAATAAATAAAACCACCATTTTGCCTGTATTTGTCAATTAATTCCAGCTGTTCCGTACCGGAAATATCTTCACTTGAAAGGATAATGACATATCTGTATTTGCCAGAATTTTTATTATTTATATCCTTAATTTCAGCCGATACTGTTCCAGGATCTTTTCCGCTGATATTAATGAATTTTAGATCTCTGGGGTAAAGATTATAAGCTAACTCGGACATTATATAAACAGGCTCTCCCCTTAATAAAACAATAATATTTTCACCTTTTGGTATTTTCCCATCGGCCCAGTTAATAAAATTTTCAAAATCATAAAATCCACGATACGTTTTATCAAGTTTACCGCTTGATATATATTTTTTATAAGCATCGAAATAACTTTTGGAAGTAAAAAAACTTTGAGCTGTAAAGTAGAATGAAAAAAGGACAAGCACTGCCAGAAGAGAAAAAAGTATTGTTTTCAGGGGCTTATTATTCCCTGTATTCCTGAATAATGACCTGTAAATAAGAAATAAAATTATGGAAAGAAGCATAAAAATATAAGCAGGTATCAGCATCCTGTTTATATATTTTATATTAAAACTTTTCCTGAGATAATAATTGATATATGAATCAAAGGCAATAATGGTCCTTCTTTTCAATTCAATTTTTTCTATATTTGTTCTTAATCCTTCAATTTCCGGAACATTGATATTAATGCCGGTAATAAGATTATTGCTGCCAGGAAAAGCCCACTCTTTATTTTCTCCTGCCGGCACAAAATATTTATGTTTTATCCCGTCTATAAATATTTTGAAATTCAATTCATTTAATCCGGGAATTTCATCTTTTATATGTGTCCAGCTGATAGAAATGCTGCTTTCAGGAATCTCTCCCTGATTTATATTTTCGGCTTTGACGTCTATTAAAAAAAAGTCGCCGATTTCAGGCATAAAAGCATTTAATGGTTTTAATCCAGTTTCATTTGCCGGAAAAATCAAGATAGTCCTGTTGAATACAGGGGTAAAGCAAAGCATAAAAAAAATTAAAAAAAATATGCATGTGGTTATAAAAATGTATTTTTTGATTTTTAACAACTTTTTTTCAATTCCAGTTTATAGCTGTGTATCAGTATAATATTATGAAAGTTTAAATTTTAAGCTCACTTATAGTTTTAAGCTCATTTATCAATTTTTCAATTCCTTCTTCGAAATCCAGGGGCTTGAAACCAAAATCCAGGGTTGCCGCACTGTAATCATAAGCCTTGTCCACTTCCATTCTTTCTATCATTCCCGGTGTTAAGGATGTAGTCTTAAAAATACGGGAATATATGGCAACAATAAATTTACTTAGTTTTATCGGGAATCTGAAAATTTTAAAATTTTTATCCATTTTTTTCCTCATTATCTGCAGCATTTCATTATATCTCAATGGTAATTTTCCCGTTATTTCATAAATTTTTTTAAATGTTTTTTCATTATCGATTACTTCTACGATTGCATTTGCTACATCATCAAGATAAACTGGCTGGATCAGATTATTTCCCCTTCCGAAAACTACAAAAAAACCTTTTTCCTTTATAAAATTTATCATTTTTGAATAGTTCCTGTCATTTATTGATCCGTAAATCATGGAAGATCTTAAAATAGTATAATCAAGATTTGAATTCCTGATCAGATTCTCCGATTCTATTTTTAAATCTTTGATCTGATTTTTTAAGGGAACCATAACTGTAGTGGAACTTAAAAAAACAACCCTTTTTATTCCGGTTTTTTTAAGGGTTTCCAGCAGATTTTTTACAAAATATGAATTTTTCAAATCTACCAGATAAATCAATGCATCAATACTCTTTAAATTATTTAAAATAGAGTCCATGCTCTGCAGGTTGCCGGTATTCAAAATGATTTTACCTTCTTTGCAGCCGGCAAATTTTTTAATTTCAGATACATCACTGGTGGTCCTGACAAGGCATCTTACGTTATAATCTTTTTCTGATAACTTTTTTATAACAGGCAGACCCACGAAACTTGTGGAACCTATAACCAGCACTGTTATATTTTCTTACAGACCCACGAAACTTGTGGAACCTATAACCAGCACTGTCATATTCTCTTTGTTTTTGTCATTCATCAAATTTTAAATATTGCTATTAATCTAATATAATACAAATCTATTATACAATTTTTTAAAAAACAAATATTGTTTAAAAAGTGCAGATTCTATTATATTTAAAATTAATTCTTTCAATAATTTCATTTGTTGCAATAGGCTATCTGCCGGTTCATTTTATTCTTTTAAAAGATAGCAACCCTGAAATTAAATTTGGCAGTATTGCGGGAAATTTATTTGTAATTTTTTTAAGTTTTTATCTTGGAATTTTTATTTCCTCTTTTTATCTTATGATACTGTCACTTATGGGTTTAAAGTTTAATCAAGCCTATATTTTTATTTTCAGCGGTATTTTTTTTATTTTTTCCCTGTATTTTTTTATTACGGGCGGATTAAAGCTTAAAAAATCAGGCAAAATCAAAAAACCGGAAACAAATCCCTCAGTTTCCACATTGAAAGGTGAAGAATTATTTGACAGCACCATTATGATTAAAAAGGAAAGCAGGCTTACGGTTGAACTTAAAAGAATTTCCGGTAATACAGCTTTAACCAACATAGTTTTTATTTTTTTTCTTTTTCTTATAATTTTTAATTTTACAATAGTATTGTTTTTTGCCCTTCTTTTTCCCATAAGATTCTGGGATGCAATAGCTTGCTGGAGCTTAAAAGGAAGAGCATTTTTCATTGATGGGAGCATCATACCTTTTTATACAAATCATAATTATCAATTTTCCCAGATTTCCTACCCGCTTCTTCAGCCGCTTTCCCAGACATGGATTTATTTATGGATGGGTAAAATTGATGAAAACCTGGTTAAAATCATATTTCCTCTTTTTTATATCTCATTGCTTGTTTTCTTTTATTATTTGTTCAGTAAAAAATACAATAAGTTAATTTCGATAATTCTCATTTTTATTCTTTCATCAATGCCAATAATTATGGACCATGGGGCAATTGAATATACCGATCTTCTTTTTTCTATAATTCTGGTATTGTCTGTTTATTTTTTTTATTTTGCACTCAAGTCAAATGAAAAAAAACTTAATTACCTTATGCTGGCAGCCGCCTTCTTTACAATACTTGCTTATATAAGAAGCGAAGGCCTTGTATTTCTTATCTTGTTTCTTGCTATAAACATCGTTGTTAACCTGGTATTGCTGATTAAAAAATTAAATAATTCTAATATTCCGGGAAAGAAGCTTTTTGTAAATAAAAATTTATCAATAGAAAAAATAGTTAATATCTTTATCCCTTTGGCCGTATTATTGCTGATGCTCGTGCCATGGATAATTTTGAGGGCAAAAGTTAGCATACCGCTATTCAGTAATGAATGGGTCCCGGTGCTTGACACAGGTATTTCTGCCAAAAAAACATTTGATTTTGCAAATGCAGGAATTTCGTTATCCTCAGAATTATTATTTTCAGCCTTTGATTCCACGATAGCTTTCTTTGGATCATCTTTTGGAATTATCTGGATTGTGCTGGCTGTTATTTTTATCCTGAACTTAAGAAGATTAATATTTGAATTTAAGTGGATTTTTCTTATTTTTATTGTTTTTGGATTTCTGTCTTTATACTTTTCTCTAGGGCTCATAAAGGAATTCTCGTGGTCTGTAGAAAGATATATCTTACATTTGCTGCCATTGACTTATTTATGGGTATTTTATAATCTACCACTTAATACAGAAGGGAGTGTTTAGTGCCGATTTTGGTTATTGTAATCGCCGGTGTTATTCTTGCAGCGGCAATTTTCATTTATATTTATGCTTTCAGATTTGAGCCGGTCAATTTTAAACTGTCTGAGGTTGATATTTGTATAAGGTCTGATGAAAAAATAAATAATACCTCAGAAGAAAACGGCTCCCGTAAGTTAGCCCTTACGATTTTACATCTTTCGGATTTTCACTTGCGAAAAAATATAAAGGGGAGAAAATTGTTTAAGTTTATTCAAACCCTGAACAACCTTAAGACGGATTTTATTTTTTTTACAGGTGATATGGTAGAAAAAAATGAAAATATCAAATATCTTTCGGATATGCTGTCAGGCCTTCAGTCTGTTTATGGAAAATATGCTGTCCTTGGTGTTCATGATTATTTCAATAAAACACCTGCTGAATTTTTAAGGAATATGATAAAAAAGAAAAAAGAATATAAAAGGCAGAATGATGTCGAGTGGCTTGTTTCCGAACTTAAATCCATCGGTATAAAAGTCCTCAGGAATGAAAATGCTGCAGTTTATCCTGACGGAAGAGATTTTCTTCGTAAAGTAGAAATTGTCGGTCTTGAAGACCCGATTATCAGAAAAACAGATATAAATAAAGCTTTCAGGGGATTGGAAGAAAAAAATAATTTTGAAAAAAATAAAGAGGTTGAATCAGCCGCAGATGATTTTTTGAAAAAAAGAAACAAAAACCAGTATAATGAAGTTTTTGTCCCCGATGAAAGAAATATTCATATTTTAAATAAATCCGGCATAATTCGCATTTGTCTGACTCATACGCCAGATTATGATCTGCTGGTAGATTTATCCAAAAAAAATGCAGATCTTGTTATGTGCGGGCATACACATGGGGGACAGGTAAGGCTTCCCGGTATTGGTGCATTAATTTCGGGATGCAACATTAAAACCAGACATACATCAGGTTTGTTTTATTTTAAGAAATTTGTACTTTTCATAACAAAGGGGCTTGGAGAAGGACGGTACTCACCTTTCAGGTTTTATTGCCAGCCCGAGGCAAACCTTATAAGGATTTTCCTATGTTGACGATTTTGCAATTTCTATTTTTTTTTATTTTTTATTTTTAAAATAAGAGTCAATTTTATATATAATTGTTCAAATCAGGAAAGCTTGGTTATAATAATTGATAATTTATTTTTCAATGATTTATTAATTTTCAATAATTTATTAATAATGACTTTAGGTTTTTTGGAAAGGTTAAAAATGAAACAATTCAAAGCGGAAGCAAAAAATATAAAAATCTTAAAAATTACTTCCATTTCTTTATTTGTATTTTTTCTAGTAACATTTTTGTCTGGTGTAACAGCCTGTAAAAATAATTCACAGGCAACAACAAGTCAAAGCAATGAAGTGACAGCATCGGGAACTGAAAGCTCAGGAACAGGATCTGCAGCATCTTCTGCGGCAAATGAAACAACTGCATCTGCTGAGACTGCTGCAGCTACAGAGGAAGCCGTACCAACCGAAATTCAGGATTTGATAAACAATGCAGGAAATTATTTCAAAGACGGTGAGTATTCACTTGCTGAAAAGTCTTACAGAAATGCTGAGCTTGCCATAGATAATT
>JAMCSM010000026.1:0-527 GCA_023380915.1 Actinomycetota bacterium
AAAGGGCAGAGATGTTTCTTTTTCTGTACATTGAAGATTGGATAAATTAGTAAATAAAATTAAGATATGCTTGTTTTCTTATTAATAAGCCGTCTTAAGTTTCCAGGTATGACTTCATAATAGTTATTCATGCACATTTTTTCAAGCTTGGCCCTTGTATTTTCAGGCAGATCATCTAATTTCTCACCATGCAGAATAAGGTTGGTTTCATATTTATTGAAAGATTCCCCTTTTATTATTTCTTTCATCTGTCCCTTATTTTCGGGGCAGATAATCTGGCATTTCACACATCCTACAATTGCATGGTGCCAGTTTTCTTTAATCCATACCGGAAATATTTCAAAATTCTCGTTAAAAAAAGTAAGACATTTTTCTGCGTTGATCAGGAAATCATCTTCATTGATACATCCAGTAGGGCAGTTCTTTACACAATATCTGCAGTTGACACATGTTTGCATCATCATCATTTTATTTAAGGCCTTACTTTCATAGCATGGCAGATCTGTAATGTATGTATAGATAGAAAG
>JAMCSM010000026.1:604-3213 GCA_023380915.1 Actinomycetota bacterium
TGAAAAATATATCCATATTTTGAAAATGTCTTTTCAAAAACCTTCGCAACCCTGATTTTTTCATCCCTGTAAATATAAGTCGGGGGAATTATTGTGCGGATTTTGCTATCTTTATAATTAAAATAAATTTCAGTAATTTTCTGGGGGTATGCCACCACTATTATAGACTCCGCATTTGGCATCACACTTTTGTAATCCTCAGAATATCTTGTAAGATAAAGATCGTACAATTTTTTGTCAAATGTTTCAGACAATGTAAAATTTTTGTATATTTCATTTATCTCCGGCAGGGTGTTAATTGAAGTTATGGCAACTTTTGCTCCCAGATTTCCAAGTTCTGCTGAAACGTTATTAAAAATCTTTTCGTGAAGATTCATATTCAATTTGATTTCATTTTTTTTTAATACTGTCTGATAGAAAAGACAAAATTATAAAGAATAATAGCATTTTTAATAAAAAAAGATGATAGGAAAGAAGTTAACATATTTTTAAATTAGGATTTGCTTTTAAAATAAAAAGTTTATAATATCTTGAAAACAATTTGAAAAATACTTGATCACCGATAACAGTTAATATTAGGGGCAAGAGGAAAATGAAGATTCATATCGATTGTATACCATGTCATGTCAGGCAGGCCTTCAGTGCAATAAGGATGCTTACAAATGATGAAAAAGTTATAAAAGTCGCCCTGAGGGAATCCCTTGAAATTGCCTCTAAATTTGAGTCTTTTGACAATATATTTGTCTTTTATAATGTTCTGCAGAAAAATTTGAGGAAATTTGCTCCCGGTATTGATCCATATGAGAATTTCAAGAAGAAATTCAATAAACTCTGTCTTCATTTTGCGGATGACCTTGAAAAAATGATTAAAAATTCTCACGATTCTTTTGAAACCGGGCTCAGAATAGCTCTTGCAGGAAACAGCATAGATGTCATGCAGGGAAGACCAATGAATGAAGATGTATTAATGGAAGCAATAAAGGATTCATTGTCCCACAAACTAGACAAAAGCAAAATAAATTCTCTTCGTAAAAAAGTGATAACTGCAGAAAAAATTTTATATATAGGCGATAATGCAGGTGAAATAGTATTTGATAAAATTTTTATAGAAGTCCTTAACAAGTTGATAGACGAAAATAAAAAGGGGAAAAAGGGAACCATAACATATGTTGTAAGGGGCGGGCCAACTTTGAACGATTCCACAATGGAAGATGCAATTATGGTGGGTATGGATAAAGTAGTCAAAGTCATTACAAATGGTGTTGACATACCAAGTGTTTACCTGCCTTTTTGTTCTGAGGAATTCAGGAAAGTTTATTACAAATCGGATCTGGTAATATCCAAGGGTATGGGTAACCTCGAATCATTAATCAATGAGGATAAGGATATTTATTTCCTGTTAAAAATTAAGTGCAGCCCGATTGCCGTACTTCTTGGCAACAAATATATGGTTGACGATATTATAGTCGAAACCCCAAAGAAAGAAGTTTAAATAAAGATGACTGGTTAAACAAAAACAGTAGTTTAAATATAAGATTTAAAGTTTCAGAATATAAATAGAAGTATTAATTTCTGCTTTAAGGTTTTTTATTTTATAAGTTTGGACCTCACAAAGGTCCCGTTTTTTATTCCAGGGTTTGCTTTAAGAAAAAACTACAGAGGCAGACCGTAAACTCTCCAGGTATAAGCCTTTTTGCCTATCTTGAATGTCGGGTTTAATATGTCTTTGTTGATATCTGCAAGCTGGGAACCGGAACCATGCTTAAACCCAAGTGCTTTTGCAGTTTTAAAAGTCTGGTAATAAAATCTTGAATCAATTCCTGTTTTCCTGCAGTCTTCTTTTATGCCGAGAATCAAAAACCTTACACCAAGAAAGTTTTTCTGCTTTACTTTTTTCTGTATCTGGTTGTATATCCGGATGTCTCTTTTTAAATCTTTAAGGTTAAAAAAATTCCTCGAAGGCGATGACGGATAATTATTATCATATTCTGTTATTACCTCATTTATATCAGGCAATGAAACAGAAACTCCTACAGGTTTTCCGTCCTTTTCAAGAATAAAAATTAAGTCCTCAATCGCAATTGCTTTTATGCCATTTGCAAGAACATCAAATTCCGCATCGGTCATCCTAATCTGCTGCGGGTGGTTGCCGGTATTCCATATTTCATTATAGAGATCTCTAACTATACCCATCTCAGTCTTTACATTTTTAAAATTGGCATTTCTTATGCTGAACCCGCTGTAAGCGAGATCCCTGTTGGTACCGTGCATTCTTTTCATCAATTGTTCAATTCTTTCCATGTAGCCGTCTGCAAGCAAAGCATCAGTATTCATGCTGTACCAGTCATTTTCCTTTTTAAAGCCGAAATTTACAAAAAATTCTTCATAATAGGGAGTATTGTATGGTTCCATAAAATATGGTTTATACTCAAATCCTCTAATCAAAAGCCCGATTTCACCCGCAGCATTAAACATGGCAGGCCCTATTATTTTCTGGCATCCGTTTTGTCTCAAATAAACAATTGCTTTTTCAATCAGTAGTTCGGCGATATTTTTATCTTCTATTGATTCAAATGAGCCAAACCATCCTACATTGCTGCCTTCTTCCA
>JAMCSM010000027.1 GCA_023380915.1 Actinomycetota bacterium
AAGATAAAAGAAGATTTGACCTGCTCTTTTTTTTTTTCAAGGAAATCTTTGATATAATAAAGTATATAGGTCTTTCCCACCTGTCTGGCACCGTGCAATACAATTATATCCGGACTATATAAAAATTTAGATATAGAGTCAAAAATTATTCTTTTGTATATTTTCATCAATGTATCTTACTTTAAATTCAATATAAAGTAAAGTGATATTATCTAAAATTTGTTTAAACAGGTGAGATGTTTGGCTAATTTTCTTAATGCTTTTCCTCTATGGCTGATATTATCTTTTGCTTCTTCTGATAACTCGGCAACGGTTTTTTTAATCCCTGGGATTTCAAATACCGGGTCATAACCAAAACCGTTATTCCCTCTTTCTTCTTTTGTTATTACACCATAAAGTCTGCCTTCAAATGTTTTACTTTTGCCACCTGGCAGGACAACTGCTGAAACACAGATAAAATATGCCTTCCTGTTTTTTACGTTTTCCATATGCTCTAATAATTTTTTTATATTTTGGGCATCAGATTTCTCCGGTCCTGCAAATCTTGACGAATAAACGCCTGGCTTGCCCCCTAATGCATAAACGACAAGCCCGGAATCATCAGCAATAACAGCATCATCCGGATAAAATTTTGATAAAAAAATAGCTTTATTAAGAGCATTTCCTTCAAAAGTATCTGAGTCTTCAGGAGGAAATTCCATGTCCCTGCCGGGAAGATGTACCTCTATGCCATACCTATCAAGAATTGTTTGAACCTCTTTGGCTTTTTTTCTGTTTTTACTTGCCAAGTAAACTTTTAATTTCATCTTTTAATGTGTCTTTCTGGATTGTTATAATCTCCTTTATACCATTACCCGCCAGAGCAATAATCTTATCAAGAAGCTCTTTTGAAAAAGAAGCCCCTTCTGCAGTTCCCTGGAGTTCCACAAATTCACCCCTGCCATTCATAACAACATTAAAATCCACCTGTGCTATGGAATCCTCGCTGTAAGAAAGGTCCAAATAACACTCCCCGTTAACTATACCCACACTAATGGCGGATATATAATCCTTTAGCGCTGGAATTGCCAGAATGTTTCTTTTGTTTAAAACATAAAGAGCATCCACAAGAGCAATAAACGAGCCATTAATGGCAGCAGTTCTTGTCCCTCCATCAGCCTGGATAACGTCACAGTCAATCCATAACGTCTTTTCCCCAAGGTTTTTTAAGTAAACAATTGACCTTAATGCCCTGCCAACAAGTCTTTGAATCTCCATATTCCTACCGGAGGAGTAGCTTGTCCTCATGATTCTTTCAGGACATGAAAGTGGCATCATTCCATACTCGGCAGTAAGCCACCCGCTTCCCGTATTTTTTAAAAAAAGAGGGACTTTTTCCTCCATAGACACGCAGCATAAAACTTTCGTATCCCCCATCTCAATCAAGGCAGAGCCAAGTGCATATTTATTGACGTTTCTCGTAATTTTGATGGGCCTCAGCTGGTCAAATCTTCTTTTATCTTTTCTTAGAATTTCCATTTTTTCTTCTCCCCCAATATTTCTAAAATTTTGAAAATGCCGCAGGGATGATAGTAAAATAAACTGACGTTACGTTACTTCGTATAACGGTTAGCCCCACAACAAAACATTTAACTTTTTTTTCTATGTTAAAAGACCATTCATTAAGAGAACTCCCGTTTAAGTCATAATAGATATTAGCATTGAATTTCCATTTAGAGCCAATTTTTCTTGTCATACCTGCTGAAATTGCATTGATATAACCCTTATCAAACTCATTTCCAATGGAAAAAGTATAAGAAGAGGATTTTTTAAAAGATAATGTATTTATATTTTCAGTCATCCCACCGTCAGAAAAATTAAAGAGCTGCTGGCCGGAAATTCCAATCTCTTTAGATAGCGAAAAATTATATGATTCAATACTATCCTGAAATTTATTCGTATTTATGTTGTAGGAATTTTGCACCAAAACATTGGCAATATTTTTATTTTCTTTCCATCTGCTCCATGAAACATCAGCGCCAAGAAAACTTGCAGAAGGGTTATAGTCAAGCAAATCAAAGTTAAATGGTACGGTTTTTTCTGAAGGATATTGTGAATAAAAAGAAAATGCAGGTGATAAGAAATCAGTATATCTGCCATCAACCCTTTTAAACAGCATATCAGTTTTAATCCCTATCTTGGGTACAAAGTTATCCATATTGGTTGATTGATTGTGATAATAAATATCTGTTAATTGTAAAAAAGGTGAGATTTTACCGTATGAAACATTAAAAGGCTCCTCTAAAGAAATACTGTTATAAGCCCTGTCTGTTACAGGATAGGACAGATTTGAAAATCGCGTCCAGGATGAATTAAAACCTGCCAGTAAATTACCCGCGTTAAAAAATGGTTTGGTATAATTTATGTCCGGAAACCTGTCAGGAAAAAGTAAAGATTCTCCTGCATGGTCCTGGATACCGAAGTCAAATATGCTGCCGGGAAATGTTTTTGTGTAATAAAAATAGTTGGGATTTTCACTTTTTTTAATAAACTGGCTATAAAAATAGTCCTGAAAAGTAGTTTCATCCCTGACATCCCTCCAGTCAAAAATTACATTATTACCCTTAGAAAAATTTTGCTGAAACTGCCCAAAAATACCGTATAAAAGACTGTTTTCACTGTATTTTTTTATTAAATAGGCATCAAGCCGTTGATTCTTATTTTTATCATTTTCCAGTGACCAGCCTGCTTCCGTAGCACTTGTTCCGAGATTAAGTTTTTCGGAACTATTTATATTATACGAGGAATTGTTAAAAATAATATCCATGGTTTTACCTATTTCAGTCTGGTATCCCGGTCTGATTTCAATAAATGGCTTTTTGGCAGTTATTGACTGGGAAAAAACAGGAAAATAAAAAACAGGAATGTTTCCAATATAGATTTTTATATTTCTTGCAGTTATTTTTTTTGTTTTAGAGGAAATCATGATTTTTTTTGACTGGACACGGTAAACAGGCTCGGGTTTCCTGGGGCATGTTGTTACATATCCATTATAGAGTATATATGTATTGCCTTTCTTAACTACCTTTTCAGCCCTTCCATATATTGGTATATATGAAAAATAAACATTCTTAAAAGTACCTGTATTTTTTTTATAGTTATATGATATACCCCTGGCTTTTACCTTTACTGACTTTCTTATAAAGTGTGCTATCCCTTTTATATAGATGGTATGTTGGACAGGGTCAACGACTGCTTTATCAGTCAAAATTTTAATATTTTTGTAAGTGAAAACAACGTTCCCCTCAAAAATGATTTTTTTGATGGTTTTATTTTTATTAAGTGTGGCTATTACCTTATTGGCTGTGCATGTAATTTCTGCAGGAAAAGCAGAGATAGCAAAAAAAAATGAAAAAATTAAAATTTTAAGGTAAAGCAAGATTGTGTTTTTTGGCAAAATCCAGAAGCCCTTTCCAATTTTTAATTCCACTTGTCGCTCCCATTGAAGTAACTGCTTGTGCACCTGTAATGTTTGCAAGAAGTCCGCAATTTTGAAAACTATATTCCTTTAAAAGACCAACAAGAAAACCTCCTATATAGGCATCCCCGGCGCCTAACGTGCTTACCACATCCACAGGTATTGGCGGAAAATAATATTTTTCTGTTTTATTCATTATTAAAGAACCATTACCGCCCATTTTTAAACAGACATTCTGGACTCCTCTATCAAGAAAAAATTTGCATATTTCTTCTGCATTTTCTTTTCCTGAAATCATTTTTGCCTCTTCAATGCTTGGTAAGAAGTAATCCATATAAGGTAAACTTTTCTCTATTACAGAAAGCCATTTCCCTTTAAAATCCCAGGCTGTATCCACAGTAAGAATTTTTAATTCCCTGTTTTTTACATTATAATCATTAATTTCTTTACACACCTGAATTAATCCGTCAACGTTTAATCCTGCCTTAATCAGAAAATCAATCTCTTTTTCATTTTCTTTAAAATAATATATTTCAATTTCAGGATTAAACATTTTTCTTCTTTCCAACTCAACTGCAACAATATTTTCCATTAGCCTGCCAAAATTTTCTGTAAACCTAAAACCTGTTGAATTTGAAATACCTGGATCTATGGAAAAGAAAATATACTAATGATAAATTTTGAGGACCAGAGATTTATGAAATTTTATCCTGGTTTAATAGAAGAAATATATCAGACATATCTTGAATTTTTAAATCCATCTAAAATTCCTTTTATTTTCCTTGATGAGGTTCATAATATTCCTGATTGGGAAAGATGGGTAAGGACTATGCATGAACTTGGTAAAGCAAAAATTATAGTTTCAGATTCATCCTCCAAATTACTTAAGGGTGAATTTTCTACATTGCTGACCGGAAGGCATTTGGATGTTACTGTATTCCCTTTAAGTTTTAAAGAATT
>JAMCSM010000028.1 GCA_023380915.1 Actinomycetota bacterium
GTTTTTCCTTGGCGAAATATCAAAAGCGTATTCTTCAAAATTATAAAAATTATGATGCATCGTACCGGTACCCTTAGTCATAGTAAGGAATTCATTATGAAAACCCATTATACCTCTTGAAGGTATTTTAAACTCAAGGTAGGTCATACCTTTATCATCTTTTGTCATATCAAGCAGCTGCCCCTTCATTCCGGACAATCTTTCCAGAATAGGACCTGTAAATTCATCCTTTATGGTAATATATAAAAGTTCATAAGGTTCCATCTTTTTGCCGTCTATCTCTTTTATAACTCCCCTCGGTTTGGAAATAGCAAATTCAAAACCTTCTCTCCTCATTTTTTCAATTAGAATAGACAGATGCAGCAGCCCTCTTCCGTACACGTCAAAAACGGTTTCATCGCTTGTATCGGCAACTTTTAATCCTACATTGTTAAGAATTTCTTTATGAAGACGCTCTCTCAATTGTCTTGTAGTAACCATCTTGCCCTCTTTACCGGCAAAAGGACTTTTATTGACAATAAAGTTAACAAGTATAACCGGCTCGTCTATTTTTATTCTTTGCAGCGGATTAACAGGCTTTTCTTTAACTAAATAATCACCGGCTTTCACACCGGTAACGCCGGCAACCAGAGCGATGTCTCCTTCCTGAATCTCGTCCGTTTCTATTTTTGTAAGACCCTCGAATACAAACATTTTATTTGGTCTTGTTTTCACCAACTCTTCATTTATATTATATAAATAAATCTGGTCGTTAGATTTTAATTTACCGGATTTGACTATTCCGATAGCCGTAGCGCCTAAAAAATCGTCGTGTCCTATGCTGGTAACAAGAAATTCTAAATCTGTTTTATTTAATATAGCAGGATGCGGCAAAGAATTTACGATAGCCTCAAATAAAGCCGTAAGACCGTTTTTTCTGACTTCTTCAATATTTTCTTCAAGGTCTGCAGTAGCATAACCTTCTTTAGCGGAAGCATATATAACCGGAAAATCTAAGTTGACGTCTTCGCCTCCAAGTTCCATAAAAAGCTCATAGACCATATCGAGGACTTCTTTAGGTCTTGCGCCGGGTCTGTCAATTTTGTTAATAACAAGCACTACTTTTAAGTTATATTCAAAACATTTTTTTAAAATAAATCTGGTCTGCGGCATAGGACCGTCAAACGCATCTACAAGAAGAAGTACCCCGTCAACCATTGCGAGAACGCGCTCTACTTCACTTCCAAAGTCACCGTGTCCCGGCGTATCTACTATATTTATTTTATAATTTTTGTAATTTAAACCTGTGCACTTAGATAAAATTGTAATGCCGCGTTCTTTTTCAAGGTCATCGCTGTCCATAGCCCTTTCCGGCATCATTTGCGAATCTCTGCTCGTGGAACTTTCCTTAAGCATTTTATCTATCAAAGTTGTTTTACCGTGATCAACATGCGCTACTACCGCAATATTTCTCATCTTTTCTTGATATAGCAATTATTCTCCTCCCGATTTGATACTGCCGAATAATAAGATTTTTATCTAATTATTTCTATTTATATTATAGTTAACATAATTATTATTTTATTGTCATAAATTTTTAATATAATAATATAATTATTTATATATCAAAAAAATAGCTTAAAATAAAAAACCCCAATAAATTTAATTTACTGGGGTAAAATGGATTGACCGACAACTAAAATTTCGCCTTTAAATTAAACTATACATTTACATTCATTGCATATAATTTTAAATCAATGATTTTTTGAATTGAATGAAATAAATAATATCGCTTATCAATTTTTACAAGGCTTCTTGAGTAACTTAAAAGAAACTTAAGGGCAACAAATAACTTAGACCTTAGAAACATTAACAGCCTGAGGTCCTTTTGCTCCATTAGTGATTTCAAATTCCACTCTCTGACCTTCAGTTAAGGTTTTAAAACCATCCTGTGTAATTGCGGAATAATGAACAAAAACATCCTGTCCGTTTTCTTGTTCAATAAATCCAAATCCTTTGCTGTCATTAAACCACTTAACTTTTCCTTGGCACTTCATAATACACTTCTCCTTACTTCTTTTACAATTTGTTTCTGATACAATTTACAATACAAACTGTAATACGTTAAAATTAGATTTTTATCTAAACACTTAGATAAATAAATATTATACTAAGCATACAATACTAATTTATTCTTGTCAAGTTTTTTTTGATATACTCCGCTGTCTGAAAATTTCGTACGCAGAAACGGCAAAACTGACTGAAGCATTAAGCGAATTTATGCTTCCCGCCATCGGAATGCTTAATATTTTCTCGCACCTTTCCTGAGTAAGCCTTCTCAGTCCTTTGCCTTCAGAACCTACAACAATAGCAACGGGAATATCAAATTTGAAAGAATATATATCTTCTTCCGCTTCGCCTGAAAGTCCTATAACCCAGATGCCCATATCTTTGAGATTTTCTATAGTTCTGGCAATGTTCGGAACCCTTACGACATCTGAATAAAAAACAGCGCCCTGAGAAACATTGGCTACGGCGGAGGTTATAAAAACAGAGTTGGATTTAGGCAGAATAATACAGTCCGCCCCGACACAATTTGCAGTTCTGATTATTGAACCTAAATTTTGCGGATCGTTAATATCGTCTAATATTACATAAAACACATCAGCTTTTCCTGCATTTTTGGCGATTACGTCTTCAAAAAAAATTTCATTATAATCTGCAACTGCTGCAATTCCTTTTATTAATGCTTCGCTTCCAAATTCTTTCATAAAAAACTGCTCATTTTTGACGGTCATATTTAGTTCGTGTTCTTTTATAAGTCTAAAAAGAGCATTGT
>JAMCSM010000029.1 GCA_023380915.1 Actinomycetota bacterium
GTGTTCTTATGTTCTTCACATTATTCAGGTGTTCCCGTTCAATTTTTTCATCCCCGATTTCTAAAGGGGGATTTTCCGGTTTTGCCCCGCAGTAAGGACAAATTGCTGCAAGCTTTTTTATAAATTTTCCACAATTGGGGCAGAATGTTTTATCTTTTTCTTTAGCCAATTTGACTCCTTTAATATTTGTTTCACTTTTTCTTTTCACTTTTTTCAATTCTTGCATAATTTTAAAAAATTTCTGCTTTGCAAGTGTTTTATCATATTTGAAATTTTTATAATGAAATATGCTCCTTCGAAACCCCATCGATAGATTTTTTTATTCTATTTTTATCTCCCAGATAATAATGATTTGCCGGTTCCATATTTTTATTAAATTCATAAATCAATGGTATTCCCAGAGGAATATTCAAATCTGCTATTTCTTCATCCGGTATACTGTCAATATGTTTTATTAAGCTTCTTAAGCTGTTACCGTGAGCAACTATTAAAATCTTTCTGCCGAGTTTTATCTCCGGTACGATCTCTTTGTGCCAGTATGGTAAAATTCTGCTTAAAGTATCCTTTAAACTCTCAGTAAGTGGAAGTTCGCTGGCTTTCAGTTCGCTATATTTCGGGTCATTACCTGGAAATCTCAGGTCATTTTTATTTATTGCAGGAGGACTTATGTCATAACTTCTCCTCCATATATGAACCTGTTCCTCACCATATTTTTTTGAAGTTTCTATTTTATTCAATCCCTGCAAAGCGCCATAGAATCTTTCATTTAGACGCCATGATTTGCGTTCGTCAATCCACATGAGATCCATATAATCCAGGACTATCCATAAAAATCTGATTGATCTTTTCAAAACTGATGTAAAGGCGAGGTCAAAAAAATAGCCCTCTTTTTTAAGTTCAAATCCTGCTTCTTTTGCTTCATTTACCCCTTTAGCAGATAAATCAACGTCTGTCCAGCCTGTGAAACGGTTTTCCTTATTCCATATACTTTCTCCATGTCTCAATAAAGTTAAAATAAACATCCCAAAACTCCAAAAACTTTCCCAACATTACAGTTACATTGAATTACAAGATTAACTCTCTCTGGTAAATACAAATCGTTTTGTATCAATATTAGCATTTGCCTTTTACTAATGCAAATTTTTTATATTTAACCAGCATATTGATATGTTATTATGTCATTTTTTAAACTTATCTTCCGAAAATTTCAGTTTGTTCCGGAAGCCAATCTCTAATAAATGGAGATATTTGGTTAAAGGAAAACTGCCACTCCCAATTACCTGTAAGAGTTGAAGGGAAATTCATTCTTGAATTTTTACCCAGTCCAAGAATGTCCTGGAGCGGTATGATTGTTAAGTTGGCTGCCGATTCCATAAGAAGCCTTATCATGTCAAGATGAACATTCCTGGAATTTATTTTTTTCCCTAAATATTTTGATAAATTCTTTTTATCCATTGAACCTGCTTCTGATGAAAACCATCCCTTTATAGTATTATTATCATGCGTTCCTGTATAAGCGACGCAATTTCCGGGATAGTTATGGGGAAGGTATGGACTTTTAGGGAAGTCATTGCCAAAAGCAAAAAGCAATACTTTAGTTCCAGCTATATGAAATTTTGTCAATATATCCCTGACATCTGCAGTTATCACTCCGAGGTCTTCCGCAATTACAGGCAATTCCATAAAATACCTGGATAACTTAGAAAGAAAATCACCTGGATATGCTTTTACCCATTTCCCGTTTATGGCATTTTTTTCTTTTGAATTTATTTCCCAATATGCAATAAGGCCCCTGAAATGATCGATTCTTGTGAGGTCAAACAATTTAAAATTATGTTCAAGTCTTTTGATCCACCATTTAAAACCATCTTTTTTACTTTCATCCCAATCATAAACAGGATTTTTCCATAACTGTCCGGTCATGCTGTAATAATCCGGTGGAACTCCTGATACAAATAAAGGATTTTTTTTATTATCAAGTTTAAAAAATTTTGAATTTGCCCAGACATCTGAGCTGTTAAAATCCACATATAAAGGCATGTCTCCAATGATTTTAATATTTTTGGAATTCAAGTATTTCTTTAATAATGACCATTGCTTAAAAAATATATACTGGAGAAATTTTTCTTTTTCAATTTCATACCTAAGCAAAACGGCTAAATTATTGACCGGGCCTTTCTCCCTGTCCCTTATTTCTCCAGGCCATAAATTCCATGATTTTGCACTGGATTTAAAGTGATCATTAAATGCATTAAAAAGTGCATGATCATCAAGCCATTTTTTGTCATTTTCGGAACAGAATTCCTCAAATTCATCATGATATTTTTTCATTTTGCCCGCATGATTAAAATTATTAAAAGCTTTTTGATGCAGCCTATTTTTAAGCAGGGAAGCTTTTTCATAGTCTGCCCTTGATTTTCTGAAATTCTTGCATTCCTCAATTTCTTCTTTTTCCAAAAAGTTTTGTTCTGCCAGGAGTTCGGGACTTATCAGCAATTTATTGCCTGCAAAAGCGGAAGAACTTGAATAAGGAGAGTTACCATCTTCAGGTTTTGTAGGATTCAAAGGAAGAACCTGCCAGTAACTCTGTTTGCAGCTGGAAAGAAAATCGGCAAATCCGTAGGCAGCAGGTCCCAGATCACCTATTCCATACCCTGAAGGCAGCGAAGTGATATGAAGAAGAATTCCGGTAGATCTTTTATTCAAAATGCCCATTTATTTTTTATATTTACTGCAGTTATTTCAAATTATTATTTTATAAAAAAATAAAGTCAATATCTAAAAATTAATGTAAAATATATTGAAAAGCATATTTTGTATCTTTAATTTTAAGAATTTATATCAAAAATACAATGCAAAAAAAAATAAAGTTTGGAACAGACGGCTGGAGAGCCGTAATTGCGGACGATTTTACATTTTACAATGTTTCTCTTGTTACTATTGCTATCGGAAATTACTTAAAAAACAATAAGACTACCAAAAGAGGCATTTTTATAGGTTATGACAACAGATTTCTATCTGAGTATTTTGCAAAAAGAGTTTCTTTGATACTATCCGGTGAAGGTTTTATAACATATTTATCAAGGGACTCAGTACCCACTCCGCTGACTGCTTTTATGGTTAAAGATATGAGGCTTGATGGCGGCATCATGATTACTGCCAGCCATAATCCCCCGGTTTATAATGGAATTAAATTTATCCCTGATTATGGCGGTCCGGCAGAAGATAAAATTACGAAGGAAATTGAGAAGAATCTGAATTTATTGATTGAAGATAACAGAACAGATACAATCCTCCAAAAATATCTTAATTCCGGCGTAACTTTTGAAGATGATCCAGATGCTTCAAAAAGTAATATTAATTGGATTTCGGATTATGAAAATTATAAAAAGAAACTCCTTGGTATAGTTGATAGCAAATCAATTATTGAGATAAAACCCGGGATGGCGCTTGATACAATGTTTGGTGCGGGAAGTAAAATATTCCCGGAAGTACTCAGAAATGGACTCCAGCTGGATTTTAAAATAATCAATAATTACAGGGATGTATTATTTGGCGGCAGGCTGCCTGATCCATCAACTGAAAGCAATCTTGATACCCTGAAAAAAATAGTTTTAAAAAATAATCTTGATATTGGTACTGCACTTGACGGCGATGCAGATAGATTCGGGGCGATTGATGGAAAGGGAGTGTTTATAAGTCCCAACAATGCGATATCGCTAATATTATATTATTTTACGGAAACCGGCAAATTCAGCACTTCCGATGTTGCCGTAAGAACAGTGGCGACAACTCATCTAATCGATGAAATATGTTTAAAAAACGGAATGGAAGTTATAGAAACACCTGTTGGTTTCAAATATGTGGGCAAGGAAATGCTGAAAGGTAATGTCTTGATCGGAGGTGAGGAAAGCGGGGGCCTGAGTGTCAAGGGACATATCCCGGAAAAAGATGGATTACTTGCTTGTCTTCTTCTCACAGAAATCCAGTCTTATCTCAAAAAAAATTATGGTACTTTTTATCTATCGGACTATTTAAGTAAAATTTATGAAGAATTCGGTACTTATTATAACATAAGGCTTGACTTTGAAATTCCTTCGAATTACA
>JAMCSM010000030.1:0-3845 GCA_023380915.1 Actinomycetota bacterium
TAAAGCCTTGCAGAGAAAGGATTATAAACGGAAAAAAGGGCACCCGTACTATTATGCAGTAGAATCAAAACGCGTGAATGGACAACCCAGAATAGTCTGGCAAAAATATCTTGGTACTGTAGACAATATCCTTAAACGGATGAAACAAACCGAACCAAAATTGCCCAGAGAAGCGGTTATTTTTGAAGCAGGTGCAGTTGCGGCACTGTTGAGCATTGCCCAACAGATTGGACTTGTGGACATTATAAACACTTATGTTCCTAAACGTCAATCAGGCCCATCTGTGGGACATTACATATTACTTGCTGCAATAAACAGGGTTCTTGATCCGACCAGCAAAGTGCAAATCGGGAAGTGGTATGACTCAACAATATTGCGTAGATTATGGGGGTATCCGAAATCGGTTTTTAACAGCCAAAGATTTTGGGACCATATGGATATGGTAAGCGAAGAAGATATTAATCAAGTTCAGAAAAAATTGATTCCGTGTATTGTGAATAAATTCGGAATAGAAACGGATGTGCTTTTATATGATACAACTAATTTTTTCACATTTATTGCCTCTACCAATCGAAGAAATAGTCTTGCTCAAAGAGGTCGCAGTAAAGCAAAAAGAGATGACCTGCGCCAAGTTGGATTTGCACTTATAGCAAGCAGTGAATTTCAGGTACCCCTATTGCATCAGGTATATCAAGGTAATATTACAGATTTAACACTTTTTCCTGAAGTTGTACGCTCTCTTACTACGCAATACAGTAAACTGGTCAAGAATGCAAAGGAGACCACTCTTGTTTGTGACAGGGGTAATTTTTCTCAACAGGCGATGGAACAATTTGCCGTATATGATGTTCATTTTGTAACTGGACTTCCTTCAAATTATTTACCTGATATGATAGAAACTGCTACAGATAAATTATTACCGTTAAACGAATTACCCGGAACACGGGCGCTGTCATTTCCCATAGAGCTTTGGTCAAAAGATTGCAACGTCATTGTCAATTACAGCGAAAGTTTTTTTACGCAACAACTGAATTGTTTTACAACAACTCTGATAAAATGTCAGAAACAACTTTCCGATTTGCAGAAAGAACTGGAAAGGAGACAAACTGGTAAGGTTAGAGGAACACGATATACAGTTCAATCAGTGTGCAAGGAGGTTGAGAATATTCTCTCAAAACAATTTGTTAAAGATGTTATAAAAACAAAGGTTTATCAGGATAATGAACATCCGCGTATCCAGTATCATTTAGACCATAATGCATTTAAGGAACTTACAACTCATCGTTTGGGCAAAATCCTACTAATTACCGACCACTTGGATTGGCCGGTAGAGCAGGTAATAAAAACTTATCGTTCCCTGGTTCAAATAGAAGATGTTTTTAAGAATATGAAAAATACTGATTTTTTACGTTGGCAGCCTGCTTTTCACTGGACAGATCAAAAATTAAGGGTCTACGGGTTCTATTGTGTATTAGGTTTTATGTTAGTTTCTTTGATGAGAAAACTTGTATTTGAGGCTGGAATAGAATACTCTATTCCTAAACTTTTAAATGAATTGAACGAAATAAAACAAGTCGCTTTGATTTACCCGCCGGGTTCACAAAAAAAAGGTAAAGACCGACTAACCCACAGCAAAATGTCTCCACGACAGTTGAAACTTGCAACAATTCTTGAGATAGAGAAAATCATGCTTTGAGGGTAATACAGTCAAAACTTTATAACTCCGCTACTAACAATGGATTTCAGTGATTTTAAAAAATAAAACGGAAACTCAGGCTAAATATGCAATTTTACCCAATTATCAAAAAAGAATTAAAAAAAATAAAAATAGAATGGCATCAAAAATATTGTGTTGATGTTGTTCTTGCATCGCAGGGATATCCTGAAAAGTATCAAACAGGAAAACAAATATCAGGTTTGGATAACATTGAGCATGATATTTTTATTTTCCATTCAGGCACAAAAAAAGAAAATAATAAATATTACACTGCAGGTGGTAGAGTGCTAAACATTGTTTCTATGGATAAAAATATTAAAAATGCAAAAGAAAAAGTTTATAAAGCAATAGAGCATATTGACTTTGAAGGCAAGTATTACAGAAAAGACATTACATCTCTACTATAGTTGGTTCTGCAGGTCCGCTCTTTGTTTTTTTTACATTTTTAATAAACAGCACAATTGGTAAAAATATAAGCGATGACCACATCATAACATGAAATGCATCCTGATATGCCATAACAAGACTTTGTCCATTTAAAGTTTTATTAGCCAAAGCTATTGCTGCATGATAACTATTAACAAAAGACAATCCCCCTTTTGCCACTAAAAAATGTCTCATCTTTTCAAACATGCTATTAAAAATAGGATTTGCCGGATTTATATGAGATACTAATGCATCCCTGTGAAATGCATATCTTCTTTGTATTAAAGTATCAATCATAAATGATATGCCAAAACTACCTCCAATATTTCTTGTGAAATTTATTACACTGCTTGCCTCATTAAAATCCTCTTTCTTTAAAAAATTGAAAGCCACAACATTTATTGGTATAAACACAAATGGCAGACCAAATCCTATCATTATTCTACCTAAGGTAACAAAATACGGAGAAGCAGTCAGATTTAATTGCTGCATCAGATAAAGCGAATAAAATATAATAAGAGTTCCAAAAGAAATAGAGATTTTAGGACTAACCTTGTGGGATAATCTATTTAACAAAAGTAGCACTATAAGACTTGCAATACCACCCGGCATCATAATAAGACCAGCTGTATAGGCGTCATAACCTAAAAATGTCTGAACAAAATTTGGCAGCAGTGCAACTGTAACAAAAAACAGGAAACCAAGAAAAAACATTGCTATGGCTGCCGATGCATAGTTCCTGTCTCTTAATAATTTCAGTCTTATAAAAGGGGTTTTTGAAAAAAATGTCCTTATTAAAAATACCGATATAAAGAAAAAGCTTAAAAGTCCAAGTACTACTATAAAATTTGAATTAAACCAATTATATTCCTGTCCTCTATCCAGCATTACCTGTAAAGAACCTAAACCTATTATTAAAAAACTTAAAGCCACATAGTCTATTTTCAAAGCTCTTTTGGCTTTTGCATAAGAAGGATCAAATACAAACATAAGTATCATAATAGTTGCAATCAGGCCAAAAGGTACATTAATCAAAAACATCCATCTCCATGAATAATTGTTTACAATATAACCGCCCAAAAGAGGGCCTAAAATTGGAGCAAATATTACTCCTACAGCAAAAATCGTCATTGCTTTTGTTCTTTGTTCTATAGGAAAACTTTCCATTAGAATTGCCTGGGATAAAGGTTGAAGCGCCCCGCCGGAAAATCCCTGTATTGTTCTAAATAAAAGCAGTAAATCCAGGTTAGGTGCAATACCGCATAAAAAAGAGGATATAGTAAATACTATTGTATTAAACAAAAAAAAATTTTTCCTGCCAAATTTTTGTGACAAAAATCCTGTCAGAGGCAATGCTATAGCATTTGCAGCAAGATATACTGTCAATGTCCATGCAGCATCATCTGCTGTTACAGATAAAGGGCCTGCTATATAACGAAGAGCCACACTTACTATAGATGTATCCATTAATACCATAAATGTGGGTAACATTACAGTAAATGCTATTAAATACGGATGAATTTTTTTATCTACAGTGTTTTGTATATCCATTTATCTTGAATATATTTACTTATTGTTTGTATGAGATGCATTTATATGTATTGTAACTTCACAATTCAACCCTACTCTTAGTGGATATTTTTTATAGTCATAAGGATAAAGTTTTATTCTTACAGGAACCCTTTGTACAATCTTTATATAA
>JAMCSM010000030.1:3961-5265 GCA_023380915.1 Actinomycetota bacterium
GTTTAATTTTATACATCCGTGTTTCTTTAAAGTTTGCATTAATCCATGCTGGTTTTAATGGGACAACGATAAGAAGCATTTGTCCGGGTTGAACATATTGTCCGGGTTCTATATTCTTTTGTGTTATTATCCCGTCAACCGGTGCTATGATATTTGTATGTTTTAAATTGTTTTTGGCAATATTAATTTGATTTTTTAAGCTTTTTAACTTATTATTATATGCTGCTATTTCTGCATAAATTCCTGTTATCTGATTTTTATAACTTAGCACGCCGCTTATCTGGGAAGATGTAGCGGCTATTGCTTTTTGTTGTGCCTGAACCTTTGAAAGGGCTGCATGGTATTGCTGATTTTCTATTTCAAGTCTGTTTTTGGAAATTACTGCATGACTGTATAAATTTTCATATCTTTTCAGGTCAAGATAAGCCTTATGCAAATTTACATTATAGCTATTAAGCAAAGCCTTTTCAGCGTTTATATTATTTTGAAAAGTGCTTATCTGGGCAGTGGAACCTGTTTGTATTGCGAGTATTTTTTGTTCCAGACTTGATATGGTGTTTTCTGTGGCGCTATATTGATGCTTTAATGATTTAAGTTGATTTATATAATCAATTGGGTCAATCTTAACCAATAATTGACCTTTTTTCACATTATAAAAATTATTTACATACACTTTTTTTATAAGACCGCCTACCTTTGGAGACATGTAATAAATGTGTGAGTCTACATGCGCATCACTTGTTGAAACAATACTACGGGAGTATATCCAATAAGCAATAAGTCCAAGTGTAATTAAAACAACCAAAAAAATCATACCCATCTTTTTTTTATTAGATGTTGTCGCCATATTCATATTCTGCTCCTTTTTATTTAAATTTAATTAAAGAATCAAAAGTATTATCTTTGCCAATGGAAAAAGCAAGTTTCTCAAGGGCTTTTGCATAGCCATAGATACTATTGTAATAATTCATTTCTGCTTGTGTAAGTAATGTTCTTGCATCAAGTATATCTGTTGATGTTCCAATATGATTTTTATATCTTAGATTTGTAAGTTTATAATTTTCTGTTGCTTCGGATACGGATCCTTTTGCTACGGATATATTATTATAAGCAACCATAGCTTCATTATATGCATTTAAAACCTGGGTTTTGGAATAGGTTATCAGATTATTCAATTCTTCCTGTAAGAATAAAACTTTATCCTTATGACTATAAAAAATATCCACTAAGAGTAGGGTTGAATTGTGAAGTTACAATACATATAAATGCATCTCATACAAACAATAAGTAAATATATTCAAGAT
>JAMCSM010000031.1 GCA_023380915.1 Actinomycetota bacterium
AGGATTACCTTATTCAAGGATGGAGATACTTGGAAATAATAGAATATAAATTTTAATTATATTGTTATTATTTTTTTTATTTAAATATGAACGTTACTATTTTTAACAATAATTGATAACAATCCGAGACCTTGATAAGAAGCAACTAAAAATAAACTCAGTAATTTTCTAGGCAAATAATTTTTTATTTAAAAATATTAATTTTAGAAGGGGGTGCAAATAATAAAAAAAATATGAATTAAAATTATTTGGATTTCTAAGGAGGTGATGTTATAGGTTTTTTAATTTTTTTAATATTTGTTAAGATGGAGGAAAAAAATGAAAAAAATATTACTATGGCTACTCGTTATATCAATGATTGCTACGTTCTCCTTTATAGGTTGTAAAACAACTACAGCTGCAACTACAGCAGCAGCAGAAACTACTGCAGCAGCAACTACAGCTGCAGCAGCAACTACAGCAGCAGCCACAACGGCAGCTGAAACTACGGCAGCAGCTGGGAAAGAATTATTTATCAGTGTTGTCGCTCACAATGATGTAGCAAATCCTTATGAAGCTATTATTGGAAATGGTGTAAAACAAGCAGGGAAAGATTTTGGGGTAAAGGTAGAATTTGTTTCACCGCCAAAGATAGATGCTATTGCACAAATGGCATTAATTGATGGAGCCTTAGCAAAAGGTGCCAACGGTTTAGGTATAATGGTTGCTGATCCTGATGCTTTGGTACCAAAAATTCAAGAAATTACAGCCAAGGGTACCCCGGTTGTACTTTTTCAAGGTGGAGCTCAGGTTTGGAAACAAGCAGGTGCGTTGTGTTTTATAGGCGGAGATAGTTATTCCGATGGTCAATTTGTTGCGAAAAAGCTAATAGACGATGGGTGTAAAAATATTGCAATTGATAATCATGTTCAAGGAGAATTAAATATTGAAGTCCGTGATAAAGGATTCAAAGATTATGCAGACAAAGCAGGAGTTAAATGGACAGAAATTATAACAGATGTTACTAGTGTTGAAAATACAAAAGCCGCATATAAAGCAGCATTTTTGAAGGATCCTACCATAGACGGTATCACTGGTGGATGGGCTGGAATAAGTGGTCAAGCAATTGTACCTGTACTTGAAGAGCTTGGGCTACTTGGTAAGGTTGAGATTGGTATTATGGATTTTACTCCGGAATACCTTGATTTAATCAAAGCGGGTAAAGTACAGTGGTCAACTACTCTGCAACAGTGGACAAATGGATATTATACAGTTGCTTTTTTAGTAAACAAGATTAAATATGGTCTAGCACCTACCGGGGAAGTTTTAACAGGTCCATTCATCATAGATAAGACTAATGTTGATTCCATAATAACTGCAATTAAATCAGGGGCAGGGACATGGTAATAAAATCAGGGTTATATTAAATTTATATTTTTTTAATATATATCCTAATAGTGAGGAGGTATTGATTACTTCCTCACTATTAAAAATTAAATCGGGTTAATGAGTTGAATAGAGAATATGCATTTTTGGAGAAAATATGGATAATAACTTAAGGGGAAATAATCTCAAATATAAAAATAGTTTTTTTAAGAGTTTACTTAAACGTCCTGAATTCGGGGCACTTATTGGAATTGTAGTTTTATGGATTTTTTTTAGTATTACGGCTGGTAAAAATGGTTTTAATTCAATTATAATTTTTAAATCAATATTAGATATATCGGTTTCGATAGGAATAATCGGAATGGCTGCAACATTACTTCTTATAGCCGGAGAATTTGATCTTTCGGTAGGGTCGATGGTTGGAGCCAGTGGCATGCTTCTGGCATTATGCATAGTAGTATGGGGCATACCTCTTTGGTTGAGTATAATTATTACATTTTGTTTTGCAATCTTGTATGGCTTTATCCAGGGTTATATTGTAGTTAAAACTAAAATTCCGTCACTGATTGTGACACTTGGCAGCCTTTTTTTTCTAAGAGGAATTACTTTTGGAGTAGCGGAGTCAATCACTAAGAGAGCCTTAATTGGAGGAGTTAATACAAACTTACAAAACAATTGGTTATTTAAAGTATTTGCCGGTAAGGTTTTTGGGATATTCAACACCAGTATAATATGGTGGATAGTAGTGGCAGCCATAGCATATTTTGTTCTAAAGAGGACAAGATTTGGAAATTGGATTTTTGCCACAGGAGGAAATGAAGATGCAGCTAAAGCCCTAGGCGTTCCTACAAACAGAGTAAAAATTATATTATTTATGGCTACTGCTGCTTCAGTAGCCCTTCTTTCGGTAACCCAAGTGTTAAGTCTTGGATCAGCAGATACATTGCGGGGTGCATTAAAGGAAATGGAAATAATAATTACGGTAGTTATAGGAGGTACGCTTATTACTGGAGGTTATGGTTCTCCAGTTGGTACATTCTTGGGTTGTCTGACACTGGGCTTGCTCAGGCAAGGTATTTATATGTTAAATATTTCTGCAGAATGGTATCAAGCAGTACTTGGAGTGGTTCTGATAATAGCTGTTTTAATTAACCGAACTGGGCAGAGGATGGAAAAATTATGAAAGATAAAAATGCAGTATCTCTAATTGAAGTTCGTAATATAAAGAAGTCATTTGGCCGCAGTATGGTTGCACTAGATAATGTTAGTCTTAGTGTATACAGCGGAGAAGTATTATGCTTACTTGGTGATAATGGCGCAGGCAAATCAACACTAATTAAAATATTATCCGGGGTTTTTAAGCCGGACAGCGGTAATTTATTCTTTAATGGACAAAGTTTAAAATTTAACTCATCCAGAGATGCAATCAATATCGGAATACGAACCGTTTATCAGGATCTTGCGATTTTTCCATTAATGAGCATAGCGGAAAATTTTGTAGTTGGTTCTGAACCAACTACAGGCAGGGGACCTTTCAGAGTATTGGATATAAATAAAATGCACGAAATAGCAAGAACCGGACTTGACAAGATTGGTGTTAAAATAACCCAAACATCACGAGCAGTTAGCACACTTTCGGGAGGCCAACGTCAAACGGTAGCGATTGCCCGTGCAGAGCATCTGGGGGCTAAATTACTTATTCTGGACGAGCCTACTTCAGCCTTGGGGGTAAAGGAAGCTGCTATTGTTTTAAAATTTATTAAAGATGTTAGAAATCGTGGTGCCGGTATTATTCTAATTACTCATAATGTAACCCATGCAATGACAGTGGGTGATCGTTTTGCGATATTGAATCATGGAAGACTTGTGGGTATCTATAATGCACCGGAAGTTAACGAATCTAAGCTAATTCATCTTATGGCCGGGGGCGAAGAGCTTGATGAATTAAAAGGAATGATTAATAGTCCTGTGAGCTTGACTAAAAACAGAAAATAATTGATTCATTTAGTTTAAAAATAATCAACGGGTCATTGGAAATGTAAATCTTATGAATACTTTATAGTATTTTGATACACTGAGTTAGAAGGGATTTTTATGTCAGAGAGTGATTCAACAAAAGAATTATTTTTAAAAATTATGAATTTTGAGCCATGTTCAAGAACGCTAAAATGGGAATTTGGTTATTGGATAGGAGCGATAGACCGCTGGTACCAGGAAGGATTAAAAAAAATAGAAGGATATCAAGAGGGTTTAAAATATGGAGACGCTATTCAGGGTCCGGGACATCCGCAAGGCTCATATTCGTGGTCTGGCAAGCTTTCAAAACCAGATGCTGATGTGCATAGGTATTTTAATTTTGACAACGAGTGGGCGTTAGTTCCTTACAATTACTGGATTTTCCCAAGATTTGAGAAAAATATAATATTTGAAGATGAAAATTATATTGAGTATTCTGATACTGATGGCGTAAAGAAAAAGGAATATAAAGATAAATCAAGCATGCCCATGTTTTTAGAATTTCCTGTAAGAAACAGACATGACTGGGAAAGAATTAAAGAAGAAAGATTTAATTTTGATAGCATAGATAAAAGATTTATAGGCAATAAAGATGATTTTATTAAAAAATCAAAACATATAAATAAACCTTTGGGAATCCTAGATGAACCAGCAGGTTTTTTTGGCTCGCTAAGATGGCTTATAGGAGAAAATTATTTGTTTATGCTTTATTACGATGATCCTAAACTTATAAAAGATATTTTGAAACATCTTTGTAACTTATGGGTTTTAATGGCCGAAAATTTAACCTCTGAGATAGAATTTGATATAGGAGTTTTTTGGGAAGATATGTCCGGAAGACAGGGGTCTTTGGTTAGTCCGGCTGTTTTTAGGGAATTTATGACACCGTATTATCAAAAAATAATAGGCTATTTAAAATCAAAAAAAATTAAATATTTTAATGTTGACAGCGATGGCAAACTAGCCGGTCTTATTCCACTTTTTCTAGAGGCAGGAATCAATTCCATATACCCTTTTGAGCAGCAGGCAGAAAATGATTTAATAGAGATTAGGAAAAATTTTCCAGAACTGAGAATGATGGGCGGAATAAATAAAATGGCTCTTGCAGGCGATAAAGACAGTATAGACAAGGAACTAAAAAAAATACCTTTTCTTATTAGGCAAAGTGGCTATATTCCATATGTTGATCATTTAGTTCCGCCTGATGTTTCCTGGAATAATTTTAAATATTATAGGAACAAATTAAATGAAATTATTGATTCAACAAAAATTCTTTCATAAAAATAAATATTGACTGTCTATTTATTATAATAATCTAATATA